>JAEZID010000120.1 GCA_023416195.1 Pseudomonadota bacterium
CGCCGGCATGCAGAGCGAGGGCTGATCCATGGACCAGACAACCGCGTCCATCGTCCTGGTCCTGGCCATGTTCGTCATGCTGGGAGCCGGCGTCTGGGTGGCGCTGGCGCTGGCCGGCGTCGGCTTCGTCGCCATGGCGCTGTTCACCACGCGCCCCATCGGACTGGTGATGGCGACCAACGTGTGGGGGGCCAGCACCTCCTGGACGCTGACCGCCCTGCCCCTGTTCATCTGGATGGGCGAGATCCTGTTCCGGACGCGCATATCGTCGGACATGTTCAGGGGGCTGGCGCCCTGGACGGGCTGGCTGCCCGGCCGGCTGATGCACGTCAACATCGTCGGCTGCTCGATCTTCGCGGCGGTGTCCGGCTCCTCGGCGGCGACGGCGGCGACCATCGGGCGCATGACCATCCCGGAACTGACCAAGCGCGGCTACGACCCGATGATGATCGTCGGATCGCTGGCCGGGGCCGGCACGCTGGGCCTGCTGATCCCGCCGTCGGTCATCATGATCGTCTACGGCGTCGCGGCGGACGTGTCCATCGCGCGGCTGTTCATCGCGGGCGTGATTCCAGGCATTCTGCTGACCGCGCTGTTCATGGCCTACGTCGCCGGCTGGTCGGCGCTGAATCCCGGCCGGGTGCCGCCGCCGGAGCCCAAGCAGAGCTTTGCCGAGAAAATCCGTGAAACCGGCGCGCTGATCCCCGTGATGCTGCTGATCGCCGCGGTTCTGGGATCGATCTACGTCGGCATCGCCACCCCGACGGAGGCCGCCGGCGTCGGCGTCCTGGGATCGCTGGTCCTGGCGGCGGCGACCCGCACGCTGACCTGGGCGACCTTCCGCGACAGCGTGCTGGGCGCCGCGCACACCTCCTGCATGATCGGCTTCATCCTGGCGGGAGCGGCCTTCCTGACCGTCGCCATGGGCTACACCGGCATTCCGCGCCTGCTGGCGGAGTGGATCACCGGCATGCAGCTGTCCACGGCGGCGCTGCTGATCGCGCTGACCGTCTTCTTCATCATCATGGGTTGCTTCCTGGACGGCATTTCAATGGTGGTGCTGACGACCTCGGTCATCCTGCCGATGGTGCAGAACGCCGGGATCGACCTGCTGTGGTTCGGCATCTACATCATCATCGTGGTGGAGATGGCGCAGATCACGCCGCCGGTCGGGTTCAACCTGTTCGTCCTGCAATCCATGACCGGCCGGAACATCTTCACCATCGGAAAGGCGAGCCTGCCCTTCTTCTTCTTGATGATCCTGATGGTGGCGATCCTGTGGGTCTTCCCCGGCGTCGTCACTTGGCTGCCGTCGAAGATGATCGGGTAGGAAGCCCCCCGAAACGCCCTCTCCTCTTTCGGGGAGAGGGCGTTTCGGGCATCACTCCGCCGGGTGCGGGGCGGCGCCGTGGGACGGGTGGGCGGCGCCTTCTTCGGCCGGGAAAGGCTTCTTCCTGGCGATGTAGCTGTAGACCGTGGGAACCACGAACAGCGTTAGGAAGGTGCCCAGCAGCATGCCGCCGACGATCACCGCGCCGATGGCCTGACGGCTCTCCGCACCCGCGCCATGGGCGTTGGCCAGTGGCACCGCGCCCAGCACCATGGCGCCCGTCGTCATCAGGATCGGGCGGAGGCGCAGCACGGTCGCGTCCTCCACCGCCTTGCGGATGTCCACCCCCTCGCGCTGGAGCTGGTTGGCGAACTCCACGATCAGGATGCCGTGCTTGGTGATGAGGCCGACGAGCGTGACAAGGCCGATCTGGCTGTACACGTTCATCGTGGCGCCCGTGAAGTGAAGGGCGGCGAGCGCGCCGGTCATCGACAGCGGCACCGTCAGCAGGATCACGAACGGGTCGATGAAGCTCTCGAACTGCGCGGCCAGCACCAGATAGATGAAGGCCAGCGCCAGCACGAAGACGAAGTAGAGGCCGGTCGCCGACTCCCGGAATTCGCGGCTCTGGCCGGCGTAGTCGGTCTGGGCGGTCGGCGGCAGCACGCGGTCCGCCGCCGCCTGGAGATAGCCCAGTGCCTCGCCCAGCGAGGTGCCCGGCGCCAGCGTGGCGGTGATGGTGACCGAACGCAGCTTGTTGAAGTGGTTCAGTTCCTTCGGCGCCACGCGCTCCTCGATGTGGACGAGGTTGGCGAGCGAGATCATCGCCCCGGTGGAGGTGGCGATGCCCGTCGCCGCCGCCGCCGTCGGCGTGCCGCGCACGTAGATGGAGGCGATGTCGTCCGGGTTGCGGCGGTCCACGTCGGCGACCTGCACCACCACGTCGTACTGCTTGCCTTCCTTCTTGAAGCGGGTGACCTGACGGCCGCCCAGCAGGGTTTCCAGCGTGCGGCCCACCGTCTCCACGTCCACGCCCAGGTCGGCCGCCTTGTCGCGGTCGATGGTGATGCGCAGTTCCGGCTTGTTCAGCTTCAGGTCGGTGTCGACGTTGGTCAGGCCGGGGAACTTGCGCGCCTCGGCCATCAGGGCGTCCACCATCTTCTGAAGCTCGTTGTAGGGCAGCGAGCTTTGGATGACGAAGTTGACCGGCTTGTCCACCGGGCTCTGGCCCAGCGACGGCGGGTTGGTGACGAAGGCCATGATGCCGGGGATGCCGAACATCTTCGGGAACAGCTGGGCGGTGATCGCCTGCTGCTTCACGTCGCGCTGGTCCCAATCGACGAGGCGGACGAAGCTGATGCCCTGGTTGACCACCGGAAAGCCGACGACCACGAAGAACTTTTCCAGGACGGGGATGTCGCGGAACAGCGCCTCCATGCGCTTGGCGTAGCTTTCCGTGTAGTCCAGGGTCGAGCCTTCCGGCGCGATGGCGATGCCGACGATGGTGCCGCGATCCTCGACCGGCGCCAGTTCGGACTTCAGCCCCGTGAACAGCGTGTAGCTGAGCCCGGCGACGACGACGCCGACCAGGATGACCAGCGGGCGGGCGCGCAGCGACAGGCGCAGCACCGACCGGTAGCCGTTGGTCATCCCGTTCAGGAAGCCTTCGATGAGGTTGTAGACGGCATTGTGCTTGGTCTGATGCTTCAGCAGCTTGGAGCACATCATCGGCGACAGCGTCAGCGCGACGAATCCCGACACGATCACGGCCCCCGCCAGCGTCAGCGCGAATTCCGAGAACAGGCGGCCGGTGCGGCCGGTCATGAAGCCGATGGGGGCGTACACGGCGGCCAGCGTGATGGTCATCGCGATGACCGCGAAGCCGATCTCGCGCGAGCCCTGCAAGGCCGCCTGGAAGGGCGGCACGCCCTCCTCGATGTGGCGGTAGATGTTCTCCAGCATCACGATGGCGTCGTCCACGACGAGGCCGATGGCCAGCACCATGGACAGCAGCGTCAGCGTGTTGATCGAGAAGCCGAAGGCGTACATCAGCGCGAAGGCGCCGATCAGCGACACCGGGATGGTGACCAACGGCACCAGCGTGGCCCGCAAGCTGCGCAGGAAGAAGAAGATGACGAGGACGACCAGCACGATGGCCTCGAAGATCGTGCTGAACACCGCGTCGATGGACTTCGCGATGAAGACGGAGCTGTCGTACCCGACGTCCACCGCCATGCCCTCCGGCAGGGCGGCGCGGATGGCCGGGAACGCGCCGGTGACCGCCTTCGACACGTCGAGCGGGTTGGCGGTGGACTGCTTCACCACGCCGATGGCGACGGCGCCGCGGCCGTTGAAGCGGGCGCTGACGCGCTCGTCCCGCGCGCCCAGCTCGGCGCGGCCGACATCCCGCAAGCGGACGAGGTAGCCGCCGTCGTCGCGCAGGATGATGCGCTCGAACTCCTCCGGCGTGCGGAGGTCGGTTTCGGACACGACGGTGAATTCGCGCGCCTTGCTCTCCACGCGGCCGGCGGGGATCTCGACGTTCTGCTTGCGCAGCGCGTTCTCGACGTCCTGCGGGGTGACGCGGTAGGCGGCCATGCGTTGCGGGTCGAGCCACAGGCGCATGGCGAACCGCCGCTCGCCGAAGATGCGCACCTGCGCGACGCCGGGCAGGTTTTGCAGGCGGTCCTTCACGTAGCGGTCGGCGAAGTCGGTCACGTCCAGGGACGAATGCCGGTCGGAGGAGAAGGCCAGATAGATGATCGGCTGGGCGTCGGCCTCGACCTTCGCGATGACCGGCTCGTCGATCTCGTTGGGCAGCAGGGCGCGCACGCGGCCGACGCGGTCGCGCACGTCGCTGGCGGCCACGTCCACGTTGCGGTCCAGGCGGAAGCGCAGGGTGATCTGACTCTTCTCCGCGCGGCTGATGGAGGACATCACGTCGATGCCCTCGATGCCGGATAGGGAATCCTCCAGGATCTGGGTGACCTGGCTCTCGATGATCTCGGCCGACGCGCCCTTGTAGGTGGTCTCGACCGTGACGACGGGTTCGTCGATCTTCGGATATTCGCGCACCGACAGGCGCTGGTACGAGACCACGCCGATCAGCATGAGCGCGAGGCTCATCACCGTCGCCAGAACCGGCCGGCGAATCGAGATGTCGGAGAGGACCATGGGTTCAGCTCCCGGCCGGCTTGTTGTTGACGACCACCACCGGGGCGCCGTCGCGGATCTTCAGCTGGCCGGCGGTCACCACCACGTCGCCGGGGGCCAGCCCCTTGGTGATCTCCACCTCGGCGTTGCGGCGCTCGCCCAGCGTGACCGGGGCTTGCGCGACCTTGCCGTCCACGACCTTGAAGACGAACTGGTTGTTGCCGAAGGCGACGATGGCCTGTTCCGGCACGAGGACGGCGTTCGGCTGCACGTCCAGCGTCAGGGCGACGCGCGCGAACAGGCCGGGACGCAGCACGCCGTCCGGGTTGGCGACGCGGGCGCGGATGACCACCGCGCGGCCGTTCACGTCCACCAGCGGGTCGATGGCGTAGACCTGACCGTCGAAGGCGCGGCCGGCGAAGGCGTCCACCGAGACCTTCAGCGTCTGGCCGACCTTGACGGTGGGCAGGTACAGCTCCGGCACCCGGAAATCGAGCTTCAGGGTGTCGATGGCCTCCAGATTCACGATGTCCTTGCCGGCGGTGACCATGTCGCCGACCGACACCTTGCGCAGGCCCAGCACGCCGTCGAAGGGCGCCGTCAGGGTCAGCTTTTCCAGCTGCGCCTTGGCGAGCTGGACCGCCGCCTCGTCGGCCTGGAGCTTGGCCGCCGCCTGTTCGCGGTTGCGGGCGGGGCCGGTCTTCTGGCGGAACAGCTCGTCGGCGCGGGCCAGTTCGGCGCGGGAGAAGGCGATGCTCGCCTGCGCCTGGGCCAGCGTGGCGCGAGCGATGGAATCGTCCAGGCGGATCAGCACCGCCCCCTTGGCGACGCGCTGGCCCTCCTGAAAGGCGATCTCGGAGACGCGGCCGGCGACCTCGGGGCGGACCACCACCGATTCGTTGGACAGCAGCGAGCCCACGGCGGTCACCGTGCGGGCGACCGACCCGACCTTGACCGGCACCGCTTCTACCGGCATCGGCGGCGTGCCGCCGGGCGGGCCACCGGCGCCGGGCTTGGCGTCGGACGAACCGCCGGGCGACGGAACCTTGCCGGCCAGCAGCGTGTTGATGGTGCCGCCCTGCTTCACGAAGTACCAGTAGGCCCCACCGCCAAGGGCGACCAGGATCAGAATGGCGACGATGCGAAGCGTGTGGCGCATGGGAACGTGACTCGCGCAGGCCCGCCGGCCCGGCCACGGACCCGCGGGATGTTTCGTTGCTGCCGAACCGCAACAAAATGCGCCCGGCAAACTGAACTATATCGTTCAGTTCAGTTCCGATGTCGAGAAGGTTACGCGTATCGACGCATCATAGATGCATCAGGGGGCCGCCACCATCTGCCCGCCTTGCATATCCAGGCGCCGACCGTCCGGCGACGTCAGGCTCAGGTCGGCGGGCCGGCCCGGCCCGATGCGGCCCTGTTCATGCAGGGGGGCGACGGCGCCGCCGTCAAGATCGAGGCCCGGCGCGCAGCAGGGGGCGCCTCCGGCGGGCAGCACGGCGCGAATCATCCCATCCTCGACGCGGATATCGAACAGCGGCGCACCATCGCCCGCGTCCGCATCCCCAACCTCCAAAGCGCGGTGGGGCGGGTCGATTCGGGCGCGCTTCAGCCAGAACTTGCCGTTCGCCGTCAGGCGTTTGATGAGGCCGCTGGTGGAGCCGGACATGCCTTGTCCCGGTGCATAGCTTCCGATCAGGGGAACAGAGTAGGCGAACAAGGGTAAAGGAAGTTTTGCGGCGTCATGGAACGCTTGCCCAGCGGGACGAAATCGGCAATGTGGAAAGGGTCCGCGCCGCCTTCCTGACGGGTGCCCGATGCTGATTGCCCAAATCTCCGACCTGCACGTCATGGCCCCCGGCGCGCGCCGCACGACCGCCCACGACAACAACGCCCGGCTCGCCGCCGCCGTGGCGCATCTGAACGCGCTGGAACCACGCCCCGATCTGGTGCTGATCACCGGCGACCTCGTCAACGGGCCGAAGCCCGGCGAATACGAGGTCTTGGCCGAGATTTTGGAGCCGCTCGCCATCCCCTACCGGATCGTGCCGGGCAACCACGACGACCGCGACGAATTGCGGCGGACCTTCGGGGCGGCGGGTTGGATGCCGCAGGACGGCGACTTCATCCAATACGCGGTGGAGGAATTTCCGGTCCGGGTGCTCATGCTCGACTCGGCGGTGGCGGGCAAGGCGGTGGGGGCGCTGTGCGAACGGCGGCTCGCCTGGGCGGCGGAACGGCTGGCCGAACAGCCGGCTCGGCCGACCATCGTGGCGCTGCACCACCCGCCCTTCGACACCGGGCTGGCCTTCCTCGACACGCTGCGCTGCGTCGAGGGCGCGGATGAGCTGGGCAGGCTGGTGCGCGCCCATCCCAACGTGCTGGCCGTGCTGTGCGGGCACACGCACCGGCAGACGGCGGTGAACTGGAACGGAGCCTACGGCTATGTGGCGCCCTCCATCGCCTATCAGATCGCGCTCGATCTGACGCCCAAGCCACCCTACCGCTGGGTGGACGAGCCTTCGGCCGTCGCGCTGCATCGGGTGCGGCCGGGCGTCGGCCTGATCACGCATCTGAGCCCCATCGGCGATTACCCGGCCAGGGCGTTTTCCTGAAGAGTCAGAAACTCCTGGAAGTTGGCGCAGCGCCCGGCCCGGTGGGCCGCCTCATAGGCCGCGTTCAGGGCGCGCTTGGCCTCGATGGCGGCGGCGAAGCGGCGGCGCAGCGACTCGTCCGCGATGCCCAGCCCGTCGCCGGCCAGCCGGGCCAGAACATGCCGGTAGCAGCGCTCCGCCCGGTCGCCGCTGTCGGCGGAGAAGGTGATGGAACCCTCGCGCTGCCGGTATTCGTAGAGCGGCCGGCGAACCAGCGGCAGGCGGCCGAGCCGGTCGAGGACCTGCACGTTGAAGACGACGTCGTCACAGAAATTGACGTCCTCCTCCCAGTTGGGCGCCCGATCCCGCCGCACCACGAAGAACATCGGGACGGAGGTGGCGAGGAAGGTCCCGGCGTCCAACTCCGCCGTGCCCTCGCCGGGCGGAAACAGCGTGGCGAGGAGGGAGCCGTCGCGGTCGCGCACGACCGACACGTTGTCCGCCGCCGCGCCGTGGACGGCGGCGAGCGGGGCGAGCAGGGCCAGCCGGTCCGGTTCGAACCGGTCGTCGGCGTCGAGCGGGGCGATCAGCGGCTTGGTCGCGGCGCGCAGTCCGGCGTTGCGGGCGGCGGGCGCCCCGGCGCCGACGCGCCCCGTGTCGGTGAAGACCAGCCGCGACTCGGGCAAGCCGACCGGGGCCAGCGTGGGGCGGTAGTCGGTGCCGTCGTCGCCGACGATCACCGCTTCCCAGTCGGTCCAGCCCTGAGCGGCGAGGCTGGCGACCGCCCGCGCGATGGTGCCGTGAGCCTTGTGGGCCGGGATGATGACCGAAACGCCGCAGCCCTCCATACCCCGCCCTCCGCCCTGCCCAGATCGCCACGGATCATCAGTGTGCCGAGCGGTTGGCGCCTTCCGCAAGCCTTTGCCGCAAGCCCCCACCCCGCCTATGCCCATCCTATGTCGATTCCGGGCGGGGTTTTGGCGTCGCGGGGCGTTGAACATGAACCCGATACGGGCTATGTGGAGAACCGAGAGAGGCGCAGTGCGGCTCACATCCGATAGCCTAAGCCCGACACCAGGGAGACCAAAAACGATGGCGCACGACGGATACACCCGCTTCGACGACGAACCCGAGCAGGAGCCGGACGAGAAGTCGAAGGAAAGCGCCCAGCCGCCCTTCGCCGCCGTCGCGCAGAATCTGTTCAAGGCGCGCACGGTGCTGATCTTCGGCCAGATCGACATGAAGCTGGCGCAGGCGGTCTCCGCGCAGCTCCTCGCGCTGGCGCACGAGAGCGACGACGACATCACGGTGGTGGTGAACTCCCCCGGCGGCCACGTCGAGGCGGGCGACACCATCCACGACATGATCCGCTTCGTGAAGCCGCGCGTGAAGATGCTGGGCACCGGCTGGGTCGCCAGCGCCGGCTGCCACATCTTCCTGGCCGCGAAGAAGGAAGACCGTTTCTGCCTGCCGAACACGCGCTTTCTGATTCACCAGCCGCTGGGCGGCACGGGCGGCCGCGCGACGGACATCGCCATCGAGGCGAAGGAAATCATCCGCATGCGCGAGCGCCTGAACAGGATCATCGCGCGCGAAACCGGCCAGCCGGTGGAAAAGGTCGCCAAGGACACCGACCGGAACTACTGGATGCTGGCGGATGAGGCCCGCGAGTACGGCATCGTCAGCCACATCATCGAGAACTTCGACGAGTTGAAGTGATCGATCCGCCGCGGAATGTCGAAACCCCTCTCTCCGGAGAGGGGTTTTTTGTGCGCCGATGGTTCTTCGTGCGCTTACCCGCGCCGGACGGCACCCGGTCATACCGGCGGCGCTTGAACGCTTCCATTGAGCGCCGCCGGTGAAACCCGGCAGATCAATGCGATAGCATTGATTGAGAGGGTGATACGGACGGCGCCTTCAGGCGCCGTCCGTATCAGACGACCAGATTGACGTTCTGGCCGCGCGTCTCGGTGACGTTGCCGCCACTCCCCTGGAGCAGCGTGGCGACCGTCTGTTCCTGCTGCTGGGCCGCTTGGCTCAGGGCCTTCACGCCGAAATCGAACTGGCCCTGCGCCTGACGCAGGCCAATGGCGGCGCCCATGGTCGAAGAGGTGACGTCGAGGGACATGATTCAGCGCCTTTCCGGATGGTCCGGTTCAGATCACCACATTGACGCGCCCAGTGCCGGACGTGCCGGCGGCGGCGTGGGTGATCGCTGGCGATGAGGATACCACGGATGCGTGCGTTCCGGAAGAAGACGGCGATGATAGCGAGGAAGACGATAGGGGCGATGACGACGGTGCGGCGAACTTGTTACGGACGGTGATGTTGGCTGCGTCGCCGCCGGCCTTGCCGTCGTCGGCGCCGACCAGAAGCGCCAGAGACGAACGCCCGGCCTTCCGTTCCTTCAGGGCTTCCTTGTACTGCTTCAGCGCCGCTTCGGTCGGTATCTGCGACACGGTCGAGCCATCCGCCGGGTCGCGAAACAGCATCACCAGACGTTCGGCGTCCGCATCGTAGGAAAAGGCGATGTTGGGGTAACGCCCGACGAGCGGGGCTTCCTTGTCCGCAGCACTCCCGGCCTTGGCCGGAGTCCGGGTGTCGGCCCCCTCGTCAACGGCTGCACCGTTGCGGGCCGCCATGAAAGCCAACGGCTTCGAAGCCGTCGAGGTGGCGAGGGCCACGTTCATGACTGACACACCGGATGGTAGACAACACCAAGTGTGATCATGCGTCCTCCGCGGCACATTGTAAAGGGTTTGTTCACCATTTTTTTGGCGCAAACGGCCGATCCCTACCGTCGCATGCACAGACCGGCCGGGGGATTCGCCATTCGCGCTCCCGATGCGCACCGATTTCACAAGGGTCGCGCTTGCGGCGGGGAAGCGGGCCGCTTAAGCCTTTCTCCATGGCTACGATCGCGGAAGCGCTGGCACTCGCCCTGGACCACCACCTCGCCGGCCGGCTGGCCGAGGCGCAGGTGCTCTACACGCGCGTCCTGGACGCCGAACCGGACCAGCCGGATGCGCTGCATTTCCTCGGCGTCCTGGCCGGCCAGCTGGGGGAGCACGCGGTGGGGCTTCAGCTCATCGGCCGGGCGATCGGGCAGCGGCCGGAAGCGGCCGACATGCACGCCAACGCCGCCAACGTCCTGCGCGCCGCCGGCCGCGCGGCCGATGCGGTTGCCGCCTACCGGCGGGCGGTCGCACTGCAACCGGATTTCGCGGAAGCCTGGACCGACATGGCGACCGCGCTGCGTACGGGCGGCGACATCCGGCGCGCCGTCGACGCTCTGGAACGCGCCCTGGCGGCGGCCCCATGGCTGACGGCGGCGCGGGAAAGGCTGGGGCCGCTGCTGCGCGAGCACGGGCGGCTTCTGGTGGAATCGGGGCTGGGGGTCGAGGCGTTGCCGCCACTGGCCCGCGCGGCGGAACTGCTGCCCCTTGACGCCGACATCGCCTTCCTCTGCGGCAACGCGCTGTACGCCACGGGCTTGCGCGAGGATTCGCTGACCGCCTACCGCAACGCGCTGGCGATCACGCCGGACTATCCATCGGCGGCCTTCAACCTGGGCATCGCGCTGGCCTTCGTCGGCCGGCTGGACGAGGCGGCGGCGGCGCTGGCGCACACCCTGCGGCTGGACCCGCGCCATGGCGAGGCGCGCGAAAAGCTGGCCGTCACCCTGTCCCTGCTCGGCCGCGCGGACGAGGTGCAGGCCTGGGCGGCGGAACCGGAAACGGTCAGGCCCGCGCCGCCGTCACGACCAGCCCCTCGACCGGATCGCCGCTCTCGAAACGCAAGGTCGCGCGGTCGAGACGCGTGATCGTCAGGCCGGCGGCGGCCAGGGTCCCCCGGACGTAATCCTCGGCGTGGGCGTAGCGGCCGTGCGGGCTGACCCGGTAGGGCTCGGCCGCCGGGTCCAGCCGCTCCACCGTGAAGGCGAGCCGCCCGCCGGGGCGCAGGGACGCCGCCGCCTGGGCCAGCACCGGATCGAGCGCCCCGAAATAGCATAGCACGTCGGCCGCCACGATCAGGTCGAAGCCGCCCGGACGCGCCGCGAGGAAGGCGCCGAGTTCGGCCTCCGCCAGCGAGTCGTACAGGTTGCGGGCGCGGGCGTGTTCCAGCATGCCGGCGGACAGATCGACGCCGACCAGGGTGCGCGCGTAAGGGCGCAGGAACGGCGCGCACAGCCCGGTGCCGCAGCCGGCGTCGAGAACGCCGAGCGTGCCATCGGGTGCCGGCCCGTCGGCGGCGACGGCCTCCGCCAGCAACGTCGGCGCGCGGTAGCCGAGTTCGGCGAGCTTGCGGTCGAACTCCCCGGCGAAATGGTCGAAGACCTGCCGGACATAATCGTCCGACGCGCGGGATTCCGTGGCCAGCCCGGCGATGGCCGCGCCGATGTGGCGGGCGACGGGGTGGTCCGGGTGGTCGCGCAGCCACAGCCGGGCGAACCGCTCGGCCTCCTCCGTCCGGCCGTCCTCGTGCAGCAGGTAAAGCGCGCCGGACAGGTTGTCGTGCGCCTCGTCCCAATCCGGGCGCAGCGCCAGCGCGCGGCGGTAGGCGGTCGCCGACTCGACCAGCCGGTCCTGCTCGCGCAGCAGGTTGGCGACATTGTTGAACGCCTCCGCATAGTCCGGCCGCATGGCCAGGGCGCGACGGAAGGACCGTTCGGCCCCCGGCCCCTCCCCAAGCTCCTTCAGCGCGGAGGCGAGGTTGTAGTGGACCAGCGGGTGGTCGAGGCCGCAGGCCAGCGCCTCTCGGTATTCGGCCGCCGACTCGGCCGCGCGGCCCAGCGCCCGCAGCACGTTGCCGAGGTTGTTGTGCGCCTCGGCGAAGCGCGGGTTGACCGCCAGCGCGCGGCGGTAGGCAGCCTCCGCCTCCTCGGCCAAGCCCTGGGACGCGAGCGCGTTCGCCTCGTCGTACAGGCGCATGGCCTGCGCGGCGAACCCTCCCATGCGGAACGGGGTGCGCGGCTCGGTCACGGTCGGTCTCCCTGCCTTTTGGAAATAACAGCATCTTTACCTTGATTGGCCGATCATGGCACTCCCTTCCGGGACAAACGCTGACGAAGGCGATGGACATGAAGAAGTCGGCCAGGAACATCGCCGCGCAGCTCGGCCGCGCCGTCGCGCACCATCAGGCCGGCCGCTTCTCCGAAGCCGAGCGGGACTACCGCGCCGTGCTGGCCGCCGACCCACACCACGCCGACGCGCTGCACCTGCTGGGCGTGCTGGCGCTCCAGGTCGGCCAGCCGGAACCGGCGGTGGAGCTGATCGGGCGCGCCATCAAACGCGCGGGCGGGATCGCCGACTATCACGACAATCTGGGCAGCGCGCTGGGCGCCCTGGGGCGGCATGCGGAGGCGGCCGAGGCGCACGCCCGCGCCATCGCCCTCAACCCCGGATCGGCCCAGGCCCGGCACAATCTGGGCAACGCCTATCAGGCGCAGAACCTGCCGGGGCTGGCAGCGCTCGCCTTCACCTCGGCGGTGCTGCTGCGGCCGGACTACGCCAAGGCCTGGTACAACCTGGGCAACGCGCTGCGCGCCCAGAATCGGACGACGGACGCCGTGCGCGCGCTTCAGCACGCGGTCGCGCTGGCGCCGGGCATGGTCGAGGCGCACAACAACCTGGGCGACGCGCTGACGGCGGCCGGCCGGCTGGACGAGGCGGTGGCCCAGCATCGCACGGTGGTCCAGCTGCGCCCCGACGATCCCAACGCACATTACAATCTGGGCGCCGTGTTCCAGCGCAAGGGCGCCAACGAAAGCGCGGAGATCGCCTACCGCGCCGCGCTGAAACGGGATCCGAACCACGTCATCGCGCTGAACAACCTGGGCAGCGTGCTGAAGAAGCTGGGCCGCCTCGACCAGGCGGAGCTGTGCTTCCGCAAGGTGCTGGATCTGCGGCCGGACTTCGTGGAGGCCATCTACAACCTGGGCAACGCGCTCCAGGCGCAGGGCAAGCTGAAGCAGGCCGAGATCTGCTTCGAAGAGGCTCTGGCGCGCAAGCCGGGCCTCGCCACCGCCTCCTACAACCTGTCGCTTCTGGCGCTGACGCACGGCCAGCTGGACCGCGGATGGTCCGGTTACGAGAGACGCTTCGCGGCGGGCGAGGTCATTCCCGACCGCAACATCGACGCCCCCCGCTGGCAGGGGGAGGTGCTGCACGGCCGTCGCCTGCTGATCTGGCGCGAGCAGGGCGTGGGCGACGAGTTCCTGTTCGCCTCCTGCTACGGCGACGTCGTCGCCTGGGGCGGCGGTCCGGTGACCATCGAAACCGATCCCCGTCTGACCGGCCTGTTCGCCCGCTCCTTCCCCCGCGCCACCGTGCGGGCGCAGTCCTGCACCCTGGACGGCGACGGGAACGCCACCGAGACCATCGTGCCGCTGGACTGCGACGTCCACGTCCCGGCCGGATCCCTGCCGCGCCTGCTGCGCGGGACGGTGGCGGCCTTCGACGTTGCGGGTCCCTGGCTGGTGCCCGACCCGGCGCGGGTGGCGCTGTGGCGGGAACGGCTGGCGGCGCTGGGGCCGGGGCTGAAGGTCGGCATCGGCTGGCGCAGCCGGTTGATGACGGAGGAGCGCAAGGGCGCCTACACGACCCTGGATCAATGGGGGCCGCTGTTCCAGGTGCCCGGCGTGGTGTTCGTGAATCTGCAATACGACGACTGCGCGGCCGAGATCGCGGCGGCCGAGGCGCGCTTCGGTGTGCGCATCCACCGCTGGGCCGACCTCGACCTGCAGGACGACTTCGAGGCGGCGGCGGCGCTGACTGCCAACCTCGATCTGGTGATCACGCCGGCGATGTCGGCGGGCGAGCTGGCCGGGGCGCTGGGCGTGCCGGTGTGGCGCTTCGGCCATCGCGACTGGACGCAGCTGGGTGCCAACACGCGCCCGTGGTTCCCGTCCATGCGGCTGTTCCAGCCCCGGCCGGGCGAGAGCTTCGATGACGTGCTGGCCCGCATGGCGCGGGAGCTGACGGCGTTGCAGGCTCCGCCCGCCGCGGCGGAACCGCCGGCCGTGGGAATGGAGGAACGGCTGGCGCAGGCCATGCAGTCGCACCGACTCGGCCGGCTGGACGAGGCCATGGCCGGGTATCGGGAGTTGCTGGACCGCGACCCGCGCCACGCCGACGCTCTGCATCTGCTGGGCCTTGCCACGCATCAACTCGGCCGGCCGGACGAGGCGGAACGCCACATCACCGCCGCGCTGCGCGTAGATTCGGACTTCCCGGGCGCCTGGAACCATCTGGGGCTGGTGCTGGATGCTCTGGACCGGCCGGATCGGGCGAAGGATTGCTTCGTCCGGGCGGTGGCGCTGCGGCCGGACTTCCCGGAGGCGCTGACCCATCTGGGGCTGAGTTGCGGATCGAACCCGCTCGACCGCGACGGCGCGCGGGCGGCCAGGCGCTGGCACCGCCGCTCGGTCACGCTGGCCCCCGGCAACCCGGCGGCCCACACCAACCTCGGCCACGCCTGCGAAGTCGAGGGGCGGTTCGCCGAGGCCGCCGCGCATTACCGCAAGGCGCTGGCGCTGCGCCCGGAAGCGGCGGACACGCTCAACAACCTCGCCAGCGTCGCCAAGCTGGAGAGTCGGATCCCCGAGTCCAGAAAGCAGGTGCGGCGGGCCATGCGGGCCGATCCCGGCTTCGCGCTGGCGGCCTGGAACTTCGGGCTTCTGGCCCTTGGCGACGGAGATTTGGCGGCGGGCTGGGCCGGGTACGAGCGCCGTTTTTCCGCGAGGCAGTTGCAGCGCGCGCGGCGCATCCCCCTGCCCGTCTGGTCTGGCACGCCGCTGGAGGGACGGCGGCTGCTGGTGTGGCCGGAACAGGGGCTGGGCGACGAGATCCTGTTCGCCTCCTGCTTCGACGAACTGAGGGAGGTCGGCGGACCGGTGGTGCTGGAATGCGACCGGCGGCTGGTCCCGCTGTTCGCCCGTGCCTTCCCCTGGGCCACCGTGCGCGCGGAGACCGTCGATTCCAAAGGGCGGGAGTTGAACGATCCGCCGGACTGCGATCTGCAAATCCCCGCTGGGTCGCTGCCGGCGCTGCGGCGCAGGGAGCTTGCCCGTTTTCCGGCGCGCCCGGCCTTCCTCCGCGCGGATCCGGACCGTGTGACGATGTGGCGCGCGCGGGTGGATGCCCTGGGTTCCGGCCTGAAGGTCGGCATCGGCTGGCGCAGCCAGGTGGTCACCGCCCAGCGGGAGTCCGCCTACACCCGCATCGAGGACTGGATCCCGGTTCTGGAGCTTCCCGGCGTGCAGACCGTGAACCTGCAATACGGCGACTGCACCGCCGAATTGGCGAGAATCGAAACGGACGGGCGGCGGCTGCACCGCTGGGACGACCTGGACCTGAAGGACGATCTGGAGGGCGTTGCCGCTCTGGTGTCGTGCCTCGACCTCGTGATCGTGCCGGCCACGGCGGTGGGCGAACTGGCCGGGGCGCTGGGCGTGCCGGTCTGGCGCATCGGCGGCCATGACTGGACCCATCTGGGCAGCGGCGTGCGCCCCTGGTACCCGACCATGCGCCTGCTACAACCACGCCCGGGCGAATCGCTGGCCGATGTGGTCCGCCGCGCGGCCCGGCTGCTGGCCCGCCCGACCGCCATGGTGTAGCGCACGATGACGACGGTGGCGGAGACCCTCGCCCACGCCTTCGAACGGCACCAGAGCGGCCTTTTCGACGAAGCCGGGACGCTTTACCGCCGCGTCCTCGCCATTCAGCCGGACGCGCAGGACGCGCTGCATCGTCATGGCCTTCTGCTCGCCCAACTCGGCGATCTGGAGGCCGGGGCGCGGCTGGTGGGCCGGGCCATCGCCGTCGATGCATCGCCGGTCGAGCCGCACGTCAACCGGGCGAAGCTGCTGCGCGCTTTGGGCCGGCCGGACGAGGCCGCCCGCGCCTTCTCCACAGCGGCCGCGCTGTCCCCCGGCCTCGCCGACGCGCTGGACGGGCTGGGTCATGCACGGCGGGACCTGGGGGATTTGCGGGAGGCGGCGGTGGCCTTCGGACGCGCGGCCCGTTGCGGCGGCGGCGCGGCCAGCCTTTACCAGCAAGGCATGATGCTGGAGTCGGCCGGACGGCGGGAGGACGCCGTGGCGATTCTGATGCACGCCGCCGATCTCGATCCGGAATCCGGACCGGTGGCGGTACGGATCGGCGCGCTGCTTTTAGCCCTTGGTGATAGCGGGAGAGCAGGCCGTTGGTATCGGCGCGCCCTGGCCTTACGGCCGGGGCATATCGAAAGTCTGCGCGGATTGGTCGCAGCCAACGCGCTGTCGGGCCATGGGGCCGCCGCGGAACGCGGACAAAGGCGGGCCGAAGCCCTTGTGCCCGAACGGACATGACCGCTTCATCATCCCCCACCGGGCATGCACGCGCGTGCCACGCCCTATCCCAATCGTTAGGGGCGGCATTATCCTTCTTTGGAGTACTAGGACCAAAGTTTAGGGTTGTTTGGCGGCACGGATGGGTGGACACTATGGTTTCCGGCATGCCGGGCATGGCGAAAGCCAGATCGGTTATGAGCCGGTTGATTAGACGGAGAGCAGCCCATGCACACTGATGCTCGTCTATCTTCCCTGCAAGAAAAGCACATGCGCCTCGACCGCATGATTTTGGACGAGGAAAAGCGCTCTTGGCCGGACGAAACCGCGGTCAAACGCATGAAGCTCGAAAAGCTGCATCTCAAGGAAGAGATTGATCGCTTGTCGAGAACCACCAGCAGGGTGAATTAACCCCCCAATAAAAATCTTCATTCGACGAGAGGCCAGGGGCGGTTTTAAAGAACAGCCTCTGGCTTTTTATTTTAAAACACGACCGTTCGATTGCTCCGCCGCCAAGCGTTTCAGGCGCCGAGCGATCACGGGAAGCGCGCCGGCCGCCGCTTCTCCATGCGGCGCGGCGATCAGGTTCATGGTGGCAAACCAGGGGCGCACGCCGGTGCCCAGCGCGGTCCAGTCCCCCCGCCCCCCGAACCGCCAGACCGGCACGCCGAGCGCCCCCGCCAGTTCTCCCACCGAACTGGCCGGCGCGATGACAAGGTCGAGGCCGGACATCAGGGCCGCCACGGCGTCCAGATCATCCTTCAGATCGAGAACGGCCCAGCCGTGGATCGGCATGCCGAAG
>JAEZID010000173.1 GCA_023416195.1 Pseudomonadota bacterium
TGCGCCCGCCGAAGGCGACCACCTGCCCGCGCCGGTCGGTGACCGGGAAGATGACGCGGTTGCGGAAGAAGCTGAAGGGCGTGCGCCCGTCGTCCGGCCGCTTCAGCAGGCCGGCGGTGACCATGTCTTCCTCGGCGAAGTTCAGCTTCAGAAGATGCTGGCGCAACGCCCCGGAATCGCCGGGCGCGAAGCCCAGCCGGAAGCGCGCCATGATTGCGGGGTCGAGGCCCCGGCGCTGGAAATACTCCAACCCCGCCCGCCCCACGGGGGCGTAGAGCTGCTGTTCGAACCAGCGCGCCGCCTGCTCCACGAGGTCGTGGAGCGTCTTGCGGCGCTCGTAGCGCTGCTTGTCCTCTTCGGTGGCGCGGGGGACCGGCAACCCCGCTTCCCCCGCCAGCGCCTCGACCGCCTCGGGGAAGGCCAGATTGTCGTGGCGCATCACGAAACCGATGATGTCGCCGTGGGCCCCGCAGCCGAAGCAATGGAAGAAGCCCTTCTGGTCGTTGACGTAGAAGGAGGGCGTCTTCTCGTGGTGGAACGGGCACGGGGCCTTGTATTCGCGCCCGGCGCGGATCAGGCGCATGCGCTTGCCGACGACGTCGGACAGCGCCAGCCGGGTGCGCAACTCCTCCAGGAATTGGGGCGGGAAGGCCATGGGCGAGCGTCACCGTGACGGGATGGGCAGAACCCTATAGCAGAACGCCGCCGGACACTCCAACGGCTCCGCCCGCGTTCGGTCTACTCCGCCGGCTCCCGCCCTCCCCTCAGCCGCCGGAAAGCTGCCGCTTCACCACGGGACCGGCCTTGGCGAAGTCCATCCGGCCGGCGTAGCGGGCCTTCAGCTCCGCCATCACCTTGCCCATGTCCTTGATGCTGGCGGCGCCCGTCTCGGCGACCACGGCCTGGACGGCGGCGTTCACCTCCTCGTCCGACATCTGCTTCGGCAGGAAGCCTTCGATGACGCCGATCTCCTCGCGCTCCTGCTCAGCGAGTTCCAGGCGCCCGCCCTGCTCGTACATGGAGATGGATTCGCGGCGCTGCTTGATCATGGTTTGCAGCATCGACAGGATTTCGGCGTCGTCCAGTTCGGGGGCGCCGCGCGTGCGCGCCGCGATGTCGCGATCCTTCAACGCGGCCAGGATCAGGCGCACGGTGGACACCGCGCGCTGGTTCTTGGCGAGCATCGCCTGCTTCAAGGCCTCGTTCAGCCGCGTGCGCAGCATGCCTGTTCCCTCATCTCGATGGGCCGGGACACCCCGGCACGGACCGGCAATATTCCTAAAATGCCGGCGGATTGCCACGGCAATTCGTTTCCGCACCCCGACCATGCAAACGGATCGCTGGAAATCGCATCGCCAATCGTCATATACGGTTGACCGGCCCACCCGTCCCGATTAATCGGTCCCGGCTCCGTCCGCATGTCCTCACGGATTTTCGGACGAACCAGGAGCGAACGGTGACGCGTGCGCCGAGCGGGACGAACGCGCTGTCGCCGTTCCGCAACAGGATTATATGTTACCCGCGGCGGCTCTTGATAAGGTCTGAAGGATGGCTCAATCGACTCTCCCGGCGGGCGATGCCGGCGCTTACACCGGTGTCCTGGTTCTGTCCGACGGCACCGTCTTCAAGGGCCGAGGCATCGGTGCCGTGGGAGATTCGGTGGGTGAGGTGTGCTTCAACACCTCGATGACCGGCTATCAGGAAATCCTGACCGACCCGAGCTACGCCGGGCAGATCATCACCTTCACCTTCCCGCACATCGGCAACACCGGCGCCAACGTCGAGGATATCGAGACGGTGACCCCGGTGGCGCGCGGCCTGATCCTGCGCGCCGACATCACCGACCCGTCGAACTGGCGCGCCACCCGCCACCTGGACGACTGGCTGAAGAGCTTCGGCCTGGTCGGCCTGGCCGGCGTGGACACCCGCCGCCTGACCCGCCGCATCCGCGACCTGGGCGCGCCCAACGGCGTCGTCGCCCACGCGCCGGATGGCAAGTTCGACCTCGACGCGCGGGGCGCCAAGGCCAAGGGCTGGCCGGGGCTGGAGGGCATGGATCTCGCCAAGGAGGTCTCCTGCCGCCAGACCTACGGCTGGGACGAGGGCGCCTGGGCCATGGGCCAGGGCTACGCGAAGCAGGAGGAGCCGCGCTTCCACGTCGTCGCGCTGGACTTCGGCGCCAAGCGCAACATCTTGCGCTGCCTCGCCGCCGCCGGCTGCAAGGTGACGGTCGTCCCCGGCACCGCCACGGTCGAGGACGTGATGCGCCACAAGCCGGACTGTGTCTTCCTGTCGAACGGCCCCGGCGACCCCGCCGCCACGGGTGAATACGCGGTCCCGACCATCCGCGGCCTGATCGACACCGGCCTGCCGGTGTTCGGCATCTGCCTGGGTCACCAGATGCTGTCGCTGGCGCTGGGCGCCAAGACGAAGAAGATGCCGCTGGGCCACCGCGGCGCCAACCATCCGGTGAAGGACCTCGCCACCGGCCGCGTGGAGATCACCAGCCAGAACCACGGCTTCGTGGTGATGGAAGAGACCCTGCCCGCCAACGCCGAGGTGACCCACGTCAGCCTGTTCGACGGCACCAACGAGGGCATCCGCCTGAAGGGCAAGCCGGTCTTCTCGGTGCAGTACCACCCGGAGGCCTCGCCCGGCCCGCAGGACAGCCACTATCTGTTCGACCGCTTCGTGGACCTGATGGCCGGCAAGCCGCTGCCGTAAGCAGCCCACCCGTCGAGGATGAAAGAAAGGGAGCCGGTTTCCGGCTCCCTTTTCTTTTCCCGGCGTCCTTTTCTCAGCCCAACTCCACGCGCACGGTCTGCACGCCGTCGGCGACGGCGATCTCCACCACCCTGGGCGCGCCCTTGGCCTTGATGACGCTGATGTCGCCGTTGCGCTCCAGCCGGGCCTCGGCCACCCCGGAGACGTCGGTCATCCCGTGACGGCGCAGATCCTCGTCCAGGTCCCCCTGGGTCAGGTGCGCGCGCCGCATCGCCGCCCAATCGACCGTGCCGTCGCGGACCAGAAGACGCGCGCCGCCCTTCACCATCTTGCCGAATCCATGGAACCGGCAGCCGATGGCGGAGAAGGCGGCGTGCAGCGCGAGCAGCACCGCCGCCGCGCCAAGCGTCGGCACGAACGGGGCGTTGCCGGTGATGGCCCGGCTGACGATGGAGCCCAGCATGATGCCGAGGATCACATCGAAGGCCGTGGCCTTGCCCATGAACCGCTTCTTGCCGAGGCGGACCATCGCCACGGTCGCCACATAGACGACGGCAGCCCGCAGGGCCATCTGGCCGAGGCCCAGTTCCTTGCCGTCGAGGCCGAGCCCCAGAGCGAATCGCACCGCCTCCGCAACCTCATCCATCTCCGCCCCCGTCCCTTCCCTGATCCGTGACGGGAAACGGCGACGGCCGGCGGCGGTGCCATTTCTTCGCTATTTCCTCCCACCGGGGTTGGTGCGAGGCTGCACGCGCTCCACGCCGCCGAAGGACGTGGCGCCGCCGCGCCCACCGGCGCCGCCGGCCTGCCCGACCTGGGTGTCGTCCACCTCGGTCGCCTTGTCGGTGCTCTTGCGGCCCTGGCCGTCGGCCGGCTTTTCCGGCCCGCAGGGCGCGGTCATGGGGCCGGGCTTCTCGTTGAAGGGCGCCTGGCCGGTGGTCTGCCAGTCGGCACCGCTCCGCTCGCTCGGTTTATCGGACATCGTCGTTTCTCCTTCCTGCACGCTCACAGAAACAGCGCCATCAAGGCCAAAATGGCCGCCACCACGAACAGCGCCGGAATCGCCATGCCGCCGCCCGACCAGCCGGAGCGGGTTGACGACGGTGTCACGGTGGAATGCGTGGGGTTGGGCGAGACGCCCTCGGCGGCAAGGCCCGGATTGGCCGGCCCGGCGCGGTCGTCCACCGGCGGGCGCCGGCGCAATGTGCCGTCCCGGACATCGACCGGCGCGCCGCCGGGATAGTCGGGGCGCGGATTGCCCGTGCCGGGACCGGCCCCGACGTTGCTGGGCCTGCCATTCTTTGGGCTGTCGTTACCGGACGCGGTATCGCCAGGGTTGCGGTCAACCATTCCGGCCATCCAATTCTTTCATCGAACGGTTTGTGTTCCTCGCAATCAGCCAACAGAACGATTTCCGCACGGTTCCCCTTGGGCGCGTCTATTTCGATGGGGGTATGTCATTTCCGGGCGGACTCTGCGATGTTGCGCGCCCGCGCCGCCGTTCAACCAACACGAGGAAAGACAAGCCCGTGCCCGTTCGGGAACCGATCACGGACCTGCAAGCCCAACCTGCGGAAAGTGGCGCCGCCCCCCGCACGCCGGCCAGTGGATTGCCGTTGCGCACCGGGCTCGTGCTGCTGGTGATGGCCGCGCTGCTGCCGGTGCTGGCCTTCGCCGGCTGGACTTTGATCCGCATGGCCGAGGCCCAGCGCGCGACCATCGAGCGGTCGGGCCAGGATCTCGCCCGCACGATGGCCGTCGCCATCGACCGCGAGCTGACCTCCATGATCACGGCGCTGCAAGTGCTGACGAATTCCCACCACATCGCCACGGACGATTTCGCCGGCTTTCACCGGCAGGCCATCAACGTGCTGCGCGACAAGGACATCCGGCGCGAGGGAATCCACATCGTCCTGACCGACGGGCATGGCCAGCAGATCGTCAGCACGCGCCGCCCTTATGGCGAACCGCTGCCGCGCGCGGCGGTGCCCGCCCTGATCCGCCGGGCGGCGGAAACCGGCCGACCGCAGGTGTCGGAGCTGTTCACCGGCGCCGTAGCCAGCCGCCCGGTGGTCGCCGTCGCCGTGCCGGTCCAGCGCGACGGCGGGGTGAACCGGGTCCTGTCGATGAGCGTCCCGACGGAAGCCCTGGCGGCCGTCCTGGCCAACCAGACGCTGCCGGCCGGGTGGATCGCCGGCCTGTGGGACCGCAAAGGCGTCTTCATCACCCGGACGCAGGCGGCGGACGCGTTCACCGGCACGCCCGTATCGCCGGAAACGCAACGGCTGACATCGATGACGCCGGCCGGAACCTTCCGCTTTACCGCACGCAACGGCGTCCCCTTCTTCAACGCCTTCGCCCGGTCGGACCTGTCGGGCTGGACCGTCGCCGTGGGCGTGCCGCAGGCCATCGTCGACGAGCCGATGCGCCAGTCGGTGACCCTGGTGCTGAGCGGCGGCGGCATCCTGCTGACGCTCAGCCTGCTGATGACGCTGGCGGTCGGACGGCGCATCACCGAACCGGTGACCGCGCTCGCCGAATCCGCGCTGGCGCTCGGGCGCGGGTCCGCCCCCGCCGCGCCGCCCCTGGCCGAGCGCACCCTGCTCCGCGAGGTCAACGAGGTCGCCGGCGCGCTCGCCACCACCGCCCGGCGCCTGCGCGACAGCGAAGCGCAGCAGCGGCTCGCCATGGAAGCGGTCGGCCTGGGCGTCTGGCGCTTCGACGCCCGCGGCGGGCAGTTCCACGGGTGGGGCCGCACGGCCGCGCTGCTCGGCGTGCCGGTCACCGGCGGGTCTTCGCTGGAGGCGTGGATCCGCAACGTCGCGGCCGACCACCGCGACCGCATCCGCATCGCCCTGCACCGCGACGGCCCGGCGTCCGGCGAGTTCGAGGTGGAATTCCCCGTGGGCTCCCCCGACGGCCGGGTGCGTTGGCTGGCCATGCGGGGTGCCTTTCTCGCCGACCCCGATCCGCAGGCGACGCGCGCCGTCGGCATCCTGGAAGACGTCACCGAGCGCCGCCGCGCCCACGAGGAGCGGCTGGGCGAGGTGGTCGAGCGCCACGCCGCCGACCGCCGCCTGTTCGCCGCGATCATCGAGAGCAGCGGTGACATGATCGTCGCCATGGACCAGGATCTGCGCTTCATCCTGTTCAACAACGCCTATCAGGACGAGTTCGAGTCCCTCTTCGGCCAGCGACCGGAGATCGGCGCCTCCCTGCTCGACATGCTGGCCGGACTGCCGGACATGGAGGAAGCGGCGCGGGTGCTGTGGGGCCGCGCGCTGTCCGGCGAGAGCTTCACCGTGGTTTCCGAATTCGGCAACCCGATCCTGCGCCGCCGCCGTTACGAGCTGTCCTTCGGCACCATCCTGGATCCGGCCGGCCGGCGCATCGGCGCCTTCCACGTCGCCCGCGACATCAGCGAGCGCGAGCGCGCGCAGGCAGCGCTGCGCGACGCGGAGGAGGCGCTGCACCAGGCCCGCAAAATGGACGCCATCGGGCAGCTGACCGGCGGCATCGCGCACGACTTCAACAACCTGCTCCAGGCCATCGGGTCGGCGCTCTACCTGATCGAGGCGAAGGCGGGCATCGACGGCGGCCCGGCCGGCGAGGCGCTGAGCATGGCGACCAAGGCGGTGGACCGGGGCGCCACGCTGACCCAGCATCTTCTGGCCTTCTCGCGCCGCCAGCGGCTGGAGCCGAAGGCGGTGGACGTCGGCGCCCTGGTCCAGGGCATGGTCGGGCTGCTGGAGCGGACGCTCGGCGGCACGATCCACATCATGACGGAGACCGAGCCCGGCCTGTGGGCCGCCCAGGTGGACCCCAGCCAGTTGGAAATGGCGTTGCTGAACCTCGCCATCAACGCGCGCGACGCCATGCCCGGCGGCGGCACGCTGGTGATCCGCAGCGTCAACTGCGCGGCCAACGCGACCGCGCGGCCGGCCGACCTCAACCCCGGCGACTTCGTCCGCATCGCGGTGACCGACACCGGCACGGGCATGAGTGCCGACGTCGCCGCCCGCGCCTTCGAACCCTTCTTCACCACCAAGGGCGTCGGCCACGGCACGGGCCTCGGCCTGTCCATGGTGCATGGGCTGGCGGCTCAGTCCGGCGGCACGGCGACGCTCGACACCCGCGTCGGCGCCGGCACGACGGTGACCCTCTTCCTGCCGCGCGCCGAGATCGGGGAAAGCGCGCAGGACGCCGCCGTCGCGGAACCCGAGGCCGCCCGGCATCAACGATTCGCCACCATTCTCGTGGTGGAGGACGAGGCGCTCGTCCGCATGACCACCGTGACGGTCCTGGAGCAGGCCGGTTTCCACGTCACGGAGGCGTCCAGCGCCATCGAAGCGTTGGAGATTCTGTCCGGCGAAACGGAGGTGGACCTCGTGCTGACCGACTACGCCATGCCCGGCATGACCGGACTTGAGCTGATCCGGACCCTGCGCGCCAAGCGGCCGGACCTGCCCGTGCTGATGGTCACCGGCTACGCCGAGATTCCCAAGGCCGCCCAAATCGACGGGCTGACCATCATCCAGAAGCCCTACCGTTCGGAGGAGCTGGAGGCCCGCATCCGCTCGGCCCTCGCCCCGCCCTCCCCCGTGGGCATGCCATGACGGGCCGATGGACGCCCTTCCGCCTTGCCCGCTCTGCGGCCGCCCGATGGTTCCGGGGCCGAGCCTGAACGAACACCACCTCGTCCCGCGCACCTACGGCGGGCGCGAGACGGTGACCGTGCACCGCATCTGCCACGCCAAGATCCACGCCGTGCTGAGCGAACAGCTGTTGCGCGACCATTATCACACGGTCGAAAGTCTGCGCGGCCATCCGGACATCGCGTCCTTCCTCCGCTGGGTCGCCCGCAAGCCGCCGGAGTTCATGGACCGGCACGATTCCGGACGCGGGAAGAGGAAGCGGTGATTTCGCGGAGGACGAGCTTTTTGCTCGCATCCGGCGCGGATCACCCGTCCAGTTCCTTCACCATGCGCCACTGATCCAATGGCTCTTCCACCATTCGTCCCTCGGGATCGGTGAAGCGAAACGTCTCCCGGAACGCTCCCTCTTCTCGCCAGCCGAGCCGTTCGTAGAAGCGCCGCGCGCCCTCGTTCGCCCGCTCGACCCCCAGTTCGGCGCGGTGGATGCCACGCTCCCGCAGGATCCGTTCGGCGGCGGTCATCAGCTGCCGGCCGATGCCGACACCCTGCAAGGGGGGGAAGGTCCGCACGGCCCACAGCACCGCCACCCCCTCCCCGCGCTTGCGGGCGAGGTCGATCCACACCTGCCCGACCGGAAAGCCGCCGCTCAGCGCCAGCAGCATCAGCCCGTCGCCCCGTTCCTGCGCCTCGAACGCTTCGCGGATCACCGCCCGGTGCGGGAAGAAGAGGCCCATCCATTCCAGCGCCGGCAGGTCTCCTTCCGCGCAGAGGCGGATGACCATCCCGACCGTCAGCGTCGCCCGGCCAAGGATGGGGGGGTCAGGCATCGGTCAGGGCGGGCGCGGCGAGCCCGACGCGGCGGTGCAGTTCCGGCCGATGGTTGCGCCAGTTCTCGACGACGCATTCGGTCGCCGGGCGGTCGTAGTAGGTCCAGGGCAGGTTCCGCGCGTTCAGCCCCACGAAGTGGGCGCCGGCCCGCCCCAGGTCCGGCATTTTCGGCCAGAAGGGGGAACAGATGGTCACGTCCGCCGTGGACACCACATGGGCCGGGCGGCCGAGGTCCAGCGCCACCACCTGAAGCCCCTGCTCGTCCAGTTCGGAGCGCAGCGGAACCGGGTGACGGGCCAGCACGCTTTGCAGCGCCGCACCCAGGTCGTGGCCCGGCGGCAGGCCGCGGATGCCCATGTTCCGGGGCTCCTCCCGCGTCAGGCCGGCGAAGGCGCCGAAGGCCGCCGTCACGTCGGCGGCGACGAGGCAGCGGGGATCCGGCTCCTCCAGCCACGCCCGCATGGCCTCGGGCAGGTCCCAGAGGATGCAGTCGTTGTCCAGGGACAGCTCGTAGCGGTCCGGGAAGCAGCGCAGCGGCGCAAACTTCCAGGCCACGCCCTCCGCCATCCCGGCGTCGAGGTGACCGCGCAGGAAGTCGGGCAGTCCGCCGGCCGTGCGCCACTCCACCGCGTCCGGCACGACGCCCGTGCGCTGCCGGACGGCTTCGGGCGTCAGGCTGTTGACGACCACCGCGTAATGCGCCTCCGGCCCGAACAGCCGCCACGCGCCCCAGATGGAGAGCCGCAGCGCCTCGAACCCGCGCGGACTGACGTCGCCGATGGTCCAGCGAACCCCGATGGGCCGGTTCATGCGTCGTCTCCGGAATGCAGGCGGCGCGTGACGCTCGGCTGGTCCACGGCGCCCCACCGGTACTTGTAGGGCTCCCGCCCGCGCAGAAAGTGGAACTCGGCGGCGCCCTCGCGGACCGCCTCGGCGATGGCGTGACCGACCACGAGGACGCCGGGGCCGAGCGGCGCCAGTTCCGGGTCGAAGCCGCCCAAGTAGTAGTAAGCGCGCCGGCTATCGCCGAACCCGTAATGGACGGCCGCCAGCCGCCCGCCAATACGCAGGCGGTGCATGCGCAGAAGCCCGGCCTCGGCCAGCGCCGGGGCGGCCATGCGGTGGAAAGACTGAACAGCCGGGTCGGCGAGGACGCCGGACTCGCCACGTTTCCCCCAGCGCGCGGCGTGCAGGCGGAACAGGTCCTCCAGCATGCCGCCGGCCGTGTGCACGGTGGCCGTCTCGATCGAGAGGACGCCGGCCCGCTCGGCGCGGCGGGAGGTGTGGCGCAGGTTGCGGATCTGGCCGACCGGCAGCACCGCGCCAAGGCTGGCGGCGCTCGGCGGCAGGGGCAGCACAGGGCAGACGCCGGTCACCCCGCCTTCCTCCGTCCAGCCGGGCGGAAGCGCCGTGCGGAGCAGCGGCGACCAGGGGGGCAGCGCCGGGAACTCGATGTCGGGGCAGCCGGTCAGGCCGGGGATGGCGGCCAGGACGGGGCCGAGCGGAACGTCCTCCTCCACCAGCGCGTCCAGCATGTCGGTGATGCCGGCGCCGAGCGGCAGCAGACGGCCGCCCTCCCGGTCACCTTCCCGGTATAGGGGGACGACGCCGACCAAGCGGACACGCCGGTACAGGGCCAGCACCCAGAGGTCTCCGTGGCCGAAGCTCCGCCACCAGGGGATCAGCCAGGCTGGGTGCTGGAACGGCGTGGCCTGCGGCACCCGGCGCCACAGCGCGGCCCAGGGCGCGGCCAACGCCTCCAGGGCCGGCCCGCTGCGTGCGGAGACGATGCGGATGTCGGAGGATAAGGCAGGGGCGCCAGCCGTCCCCGTTTCCGTCCCCATTTCCATCCAAGCGCGCATCATGCCGCCCCCGCTTGCCGATGCCGGCCGGCCAGCCGGGTGTAGAGGTCCAGATAGTCGGCCGCCATGCGCCGGGCCGAGAAGCGCAGCCTTGCCGCGGCCCGGCACGCCTCCGGATCCAGGCGGGCGGCCTGCGCGATGGCGTCGGCC
>JAEZID010000207.1 GCA_023416195.1 Pseudomonadota bacterium
GTCCTGCTGTCCGGCATGGGGGCGGACGAGCTGATCGCCGGCTACCGCCGCCATCAGGCGATGCGGGTGGCCGCCGCCTACCGTCGGCTGCCGACGCCACTGACCGGGCTGGTCGAGCGGGCGGTGAAGGCCCTGCCGGTGGCCGGCGCCGGGCGGGGGCACCGGACGGTCCGCTGGGGCCAGCGTTTCCTGGAGTTCGCCGGGCTGCCGGAGGAGGACGCCTACCGCCGCAGCTATTCCTATTACGACCCGGAGGCGCTGAACGCGATCACGCGCGGCGTGCGGCGCGAGGCGGTCGCCGCCCTGATGGCGGATCACCGCGCGCTGTTCGAGGCCGGACCGGCGGACGACGCGGTCAACCGCCTGTGCTTCACCGACCTGCACATGTTCCTGCCCGGCCTGAACCTCGCCTACAGCGACCGCGCCAGCATGGCCGCGTCGGTCGAACTGCGCGTGCCCTTCGTCGATCTGGCGGTGGCGCGGGCGGCCTTCGCCCTGCCCGGCCGGACCAAGCTCGCCGGCCGGCAGACCAAGGCGATCCTGAAGCGGGCGGCGGAACGCTGGCTGCCGCGTGAGATCATTTACCGGCCCAAGGCGGCCTTCGGCGCGCCGCTGCGCGCCTGGATCCGGCGCGATCTGGCGGCGATGGTGGACGACACGCTGCCCGGCGGGCGGCTGGTCCGCGACGGCTGGGTCGACGGCCCGTCCGTCCGCCGCATGATCGACGAGGACCGTGCCGGGCGCCGCGACCACGCCCTGCGCCTGTGGCACCTGATGACGCTGGAGCTGTGGGTGCGGACCATGGCGGGGGAGCGTCCGTGACGCCGACTCCGCAGGCCCAGACTCCGCAGGCCGTCTTCGCCCGCCTGGAATCCTGGTGCCGGGAACGGGACTACCGGGGATGGGACCCGTTCGACGGGCTGGAAAGCCGCCTGTTCCGGGCAACGCCCTTCCGCCGGTCCGCGCTGTTGCGGCTCGTCTGGCTCCAGCTCTTCAAGCGGTCGCCGGTCAACGCGCGGGCGCTGGCCGGCGTGCCGCGCCTGGACAACCCCGCCGCGCTGGCCCTGTTCGCGCGCGGCTACGGGCTGACCGGGGACACCGCGCGCGAGGGGGAACTCGCCCGGCGGCTGCTGGCGATGCGATCCACGCGCTGGAGCGGCCCCGGCAACGGCTGGGGCTACCCGTTCGACTGGCAGGCGCGGGCCTTCGCGGTGGCCAAGGACACCCCCAACGCCATCGCCACGGCCTACGCCGTCCGGACGCTGGCCGAGGCCGAAGCGCGCGCCGGGATCGACGCCACGCCGGCCATCCTCGACGCCGCCCGCTTCGTGGCCGGCACCCTGGTCCGGCGCCGGGGGGACGACCTGTTCCTCGGCTACGTGCCGGGATCGGACGCCATGGTGCACAACGCGAATCTCTGGTCGGCCTATGTGCTGGCCGAAGGGGCGCGGCGCGGCGGCGATCCGGCGTGGCGCGGCCTCGCGCTCGACGCCATCGCCCACAGCCTGTCGGCGCAGGCGGCGGACGGGTCCTGGCGGTACGGCGAGGCCGGGCACCACCGCTTCATCGACAGCTTCCACACCGGCTACAATCTGGAAGCCCTCGCCCTCTGCGCCGGCTTGCTCGGCGGCGGCTGGGATGGCGGCGACTGGGACGGGGCGATCCGGCGCGGCAAGGCCTTCTACGAGGCCAACTTCTTCACCCCGGACGGGCAGCCCAAATACTACCACGACCGGCTGTGGCCGACCGACCCGACCTGCACCGCGCAGGCGCTGATCACCCTGCTGACGGTCGCGCCCACCGGCGGCGCGCGGGATCTCGCCGACCGGGTTCTGGCCTGGACGATCGACCGGATGTGGCTGCCGCGCGCCGGGCATTTCGCCTATCAGGCCCACGCCCGGTGGACCAACCGGATCGCCTACATGCGCTGGACGCAGGCCTGGATGTTCCTCGGCCTGGCGGTCTGGCTGTCGCACCGGGAAAACCCGGCCGAGCCGGAAGGCGGTCGTTAGGCCATGCCGGGAATCCGGAGCTGTTTCTTTTATCGGGCCGGATCAATCGTCATTTGCCGGTCGGAACAAACGCGGCTATACCTCCCGCGACCTGACGCTCACCTTATGAGGGTGGAGCCTCCCGAACCGCTCGCCCAAGGCGTCAGCCTTCTCCGACCAGACAGGGCGCGACCTGCACCATGACCAGCGCATGGGCCGAACACGATCCGCGGTTCCGCACCGCCGAGCCGGCGTCGGTGACGGCCATCGGGCGTCTGGATGCCTTCGACATCGTCTTCTTCATCCTCGTCGCCGCGATCACCACGGCCGGTCCCTGGCTGCGCGAGGCCGGTCCGGCCGGCTTCGGCGCGTTCGCCCTCTACAGCCTGTTCTACGCCGCGCTGCGCCGGACCCTGTTCGAGCTGAACTGGTTCGTCGCGTTCGTTGGCATCGGCCTGATCTACATCGCCCTGTCCTATGGGGACCTTCTTCCGAGAGCCTGGACGGTCTACGACGAGCCGGACTCGATCCCGATGCAGTCGTCCTTCGTCTGGGCCTTCTACCTGATCCTGTGCGCCGGCCGGGCCTTCTTCGTGCGGGCGCTGCAATCGAAACACGCGGCCGCGCTGTTCGCGGCGCTGATCCTTCTCAACCTCGTCGTCTCGCCGTCGCTGGAGATGGCGATCATGCCGATCCATCTTCAGGAACAGGGACTGCTGGGGGCGGCCTTCACCAATCTGGCGAACAGCGAAACGATGATGCTCCTCGGCATCGCCCATCTCACGATGGCCTTGCGGCATCGCCTTCTGTTCTACGCCGGAGCGGCCTTCGCGCTGGTGTCCGTCTTCTTCGGCTTTTCCATCCAGATATACGCCAGCTTTGCGATGTTCGTGATCCTGCACGCGCGCGCGGTCGCTCCCTGGGCGTTTGTCACCGCCATCGCCACCTTCACCGCATCCTGCATCCTGGGGCCTCTGTTCATCGAGCTGACCGAATTCGCGGCGGTCGACCCCAACACCGCCATCCGCGGATACATGTGGTACGACGCCATCGATCTGTTCTTCAGCAGCTACGGGCTTGGCGTGGGCTTCGGGCGGGAACTGCTCAGCAACGTCTATCTGGCGATGAACGTTCTGACCGTCTACGACGACGCGGACATCATGATGGGGGGCATCCACAACAGCTTCATCAGCATGTTCGCCCGTCTCGGGCTGCTCGGCGGCGTCTTCTTCGCGCTGGCGATCCTGAGGACGGCGAGCCCGGCCGGCCGGCCGTCCCCCCTGCGCGAGCCCGCCTATTTCGCCTTCTTCATGGCCTATGTCAGCTGCTGGGTGAACGTCGCCGTGGAAAGCCCCATGACGTCCGTCGGCACCGCCCTGCTGCTGGGTTACGTCATGGCGGCCCGCGACCTGGGCAAGCGGGCGCCGGCGGACGGCCCCCCCCACGATGCGTGACGCGGTCGAGCCGGCCGTCGCCGGGCGGCCCCGGATGCTGTTCATGGCGCAGTTGCCGCCGCCGCTGCACGGCGCGGCGCTGATCAACCAGCTGGCGGCGCAATCCGGGCCGCTGAACGAACGCTTCCGGGTCGCGGTCCTGCCGCTGCGCTTCGCCACCGCCATCGCCGACATCAGCCGCTTCCGGCTTGCCAAGCTGGCGGCGCTGGCCGCCGTGTTCCTGCGGATGCTGGCGATGCTGGCGGTGTTCCGCCCGCGCGTCCTTTACCTGACGCTGTCACCGACGGGGAACGCCTTCCTCCGCGACATCCTGTTCGTCGCCGCCGCGCGGCTGTTCGGGGTGACGCGCGTCTACCACCTGCACGGCAAGGGCATCGCCGCCGCGCGCCGCTCCGCCCGGTGGCGGGACGCGCTCTACCGGTGGGTCTTTTCCGGCGCCAAGGTGATCCTGCTGTCGCACCGGCTGCGCCACGACGTCGAGGGGCTGGCGGACGACGCCGACATCGCGGTCGTGAACAACGGCATTCCGGATCCGGCCGGTGGGATGGTGCCGGACCGTGGCGACGGGGGCGGCCCGGTCCGCGTCCTGTTCCTGTCGAACATGATGCCGGACAAGGGGTTTTCCGTTCTGGTGGAGGCGCTCTCGATCCTCCGCGAGCGGGGCGTGGATTTCCGGGCCGACTTCGCGGGCGCGTGGTTCGAACCCCAGGGTCCGGCGGCCTTCGCCGCCGACCTGCGCGACCGCGGCCTGACCGACCGCATCCGCCATCACGGGCCGGTCTACGGCGACGAGAAGGCCGCCCTGTTCCGGTCGGGCGACGTCTTCGCCTTTCCCACCTGTTCCGACTGCTTCCCCGGCGTCCTGCTGGAGGCCATGGCCTTCGGCCTGCCCGTCGTCACGACCGACGAGGGAGCGATCCTGGACATCGCGACGGACGGGGTCACCGGCTTCATCGTGCCGCGCCGGGACGCACGGTCCCTGGCGGACCGGCTGGAGCGGCTGATCCTCGACCCGGCGCTCCGCCGCCGCATGGGGGCGGAGGGGCGGCGCGTCTTCCTCGACCGCTTCCAGCTTCATCATTTCGAGAACGCCCTGTGCGCGGCGCTCGACCGCCTGACATCAGCGGCCAGACATTAGCGGCCTGGCGGGGCCTTCTTCCCAAGGGAGCATCACGTTGGACGAGCTATCACGGAACCCTTCGCCCGGCGGCGACATCGAGACCATCGTGGTGGTCGGGCTCGGCTATGTCGGGCTGCCCGTGGCGACCGTCTTGTCCAGCTGCCGCAAGCGGGTCGTCGGGGTGGACACCAACCCGACGGCGGTGAGCGCGATCAACGCCGGGCGCGTGCACATCGTCGAACCGGATCTGGACATGCTGGTGCGCGCGTCGGTGTCCACCGGCACCCTGCGCGCCACCGACCGCGTGGAGGAAGGCGACGCCTTCATCGTCGCCGTGCCGACGCCGTTCGATTCCGACAAGCGCCCGGATCTGAGCCATGTCCGCGCCGCCGCCGATTCCATCGCGCCGGTCCTGCGGCGCGGCAATCTGGTGGTTCTGGAATCGACCGCACCGGTCGGCGCGACCGAGCGGCTGTCGCGCTGGCTGGCCGACCACCGCCCCGATCTGGTGTTCCCGCATCAGGTGACCGGGGACGAGGTGGCGGACATCCACGTCGCCCACTGCCCGGAACGGGTTCTTCCCGGCAAGGTCCTGCGGGAGCTGGTGGAGACCGACCGCGTGATCGGCGGCATCACCCCGGCCTGCGCGGAGGCCGCGAAGCGGCTGTACGGGACCTTCGTGAAGGGCGAGATCTTCCTGACCTCGGCCCCCGTGGCCGAACTGACCAAGCTGGCCGAGAACGCCTTCCGCGACGTCAACATCGCCTTCGCCAACGAGATGGCGCTGATCTGCGAGACGCTGGGGCTGAACGTGTGGGAGGTGATCCGACTGGCCAACCGCCACCCGCGCGTCAACATCCTGCATCCGGGTCCCGGAGTCGGCGGCCACTGCATCGCCATCGACCCCTGGTTCATCGTCGATTCGGCACCGGAGGCCGCCCGCCTGATCCGCACCGCGCGCCGGATCAACGACGAGCGTCCCACCCTGATCGTCGAACGCGTGAAGGCCATCGCCGACCGGTTCAAGCATCCCCGCATCGCGGCGCTGGGCTTGTCCTACAAAGCGGACATCGACGACGTCCGCGAAAGCCCGGCGGTGGCCATCGTGCAGGCTCTGGCGGACGCGGTGGACGGCGCGGTCGACGTCGTGGAGCCCCACCTTTCCACCCTGCCGCGGGCGCTGGCCGACCGGGAGCGCGTGCGCCTGGTTCCGCTGGCCGACGCCCTGTCCCATGCGGACATCGTCGTCCTGCTGGTGGACCACAAGGCCTTCAAGGGGCTGTCACGGACGATGCTGCGGGAAAAGATCGTGATCGACACGCGCGGCGTGTGGGAGCGGGGCTGACGGCGCACGGGAACGACGGCGAGGGTGCATGCCCGCGGCCCCGCCCGGCCTGCGGCTCTGGGCTGTATCGGTGCTCACGTTTCCCCGCTGAAGATGCAGTGCTCGCACAGAAGCGACCTTCGCAAGAATTCATTACAAACACGGAAAACTTTTGAACACTACTCTTTCGGATGGTACACCCATCCATAGGGATTATCGTCTGCGCTGCGGGGGACGTTTGACTATGGTTGTGCCGAATCGTGCGTTCCGGATGGCATGGCAAAAAGCTGGGGCAACGTCGGCGCCGGCCGGTCGCAAACGCGTCATGTCCCTCTCGGCAACCGCGATTCTGTCCGTCCTGCTGCTGACGCAGACGGGGGTTGCCCTGGCGCAGGGGTCGCCGCAGCTGCCCACGCAGAACCAGCGCGATCCCCGGCGCCTGCCCAACTCCGCCAACGTGACCAAGGAAGCCACCCCCGAACGGGACGTGGAGGGCCGCGACGACGAGGACCGCGTCGCCGACGCCTACCAGCCCAAGGGGATCGAACTCGGCAGCTTCCTGCTCCTGCCCCAGCTCGAAACCGACGTGATGTACAACACCAACGTCTTCGCGCAGGAAAACGACGGCAAATCGGACTTCATCGCCCGCATCGCCCCGGAACTGAAGCTGCGGTCACGCTTCGCCACCCACGCCGTCAACGTCACGGCGCGCGCCGAACAGTTCCTGTTCAAGACCTACTCGCAGGACAACCACCTGGACGCCGGGGTCACGGTGGACGGGCGTTACGATCTGGCGCGCGGTTCCGAACTGACGGACCTGTTCGACATCGCGCAGCGGTACGAGGATCGCGGCAGCCCCGACGCGTCCGGCGGCAAGCGCCCGACCCGCACCCGCAGCCTCCAGAACAACTTCGGCGGCAAGCATCAGGCCGGCCGCTACACCTTCTCCGGCGAACTCGCGACCGCGCGCCGCGTCTTTGACGACGTGACCACGGAATCGGGATCGATCATCAACAACAGCGACCGCGATCGCTGGGAGAACAGCCTGACCCTGCGCGGCGGCTATGAGATGTTCCCCGGCTATTCGGCCGTGGTGGAAGTGAGCGGCAACAACCGGCGCTACGACGACCAGCTCGATGACGCCGGGTTCAACCGCTCCAGCACCGGTTATCGGGCCGCCACCGGCATCGGCGTGGACATCAGCCAGCTGATCCGCGGCGACTTCCTGGTCGGCTACTACCAGCAGGACTACCGCGATGCCCGGCTGAAGGACCCCAGCGGCCTGTCCTTCCGCGCCATCTTCAACTGGACGCCGTCGCGCCTGACGGTCATCGTGCCGTCGCTGGAACGCACGGTTCTGGAAACGACCCAGGGCAACGCATCGGCGATGGTCCGGTCGGGCGTCAACCTGCTCGTCCGCCACGAGTATCAGCGCAACATCGTCCTGACCGGCATCGGCAGCGTCAATTACGACGAGTTCGAAGGCATCAACCGGTCCGCCTGGACCTACGAAGCGCGCGGCCGCGTGGTGTACGCCTTCAACCCGGAGGTCTATGTGGGCGGTGAGATCGGCTACCGCCAGCGCGATTCGGAGCTGGCCGGACAGTCCTACCAGCAGCTGGTCACGCTGGCCCGCCTCGGCCTCCGGATGTGAACCGGCCTGCCAGGGGCCGCTGCCGCTGCGGCGTGGCCCCTGGCAGCGCGTTTTCAGCAGAACAGGGCCATTCACCGCCTCGCGGGCGAACGCTCGCCGGATGGCCTATCGCCGGGTGGCCTGAAGAACCCTGACCCGATCCGCCTGCAACGCCACCGCTGAAAGAACGCCCGTGGCGTAGGCCCCGGTGTCCACCGCAATGCGGTTGTTCAGGATTTGCGGCGCCGGGACGATCGTGTGGCCGTGCACGATGACCTTCTCGAACCGAGCCCGGCTGTTGAGAAACGGCTTTCGAATCCACAGAAGGTCGTCGAGCGATTGCCCGGCGATCGGCCGGCCGGGCTTGATCCCCGCATGCACGAAGCCATAGTCGCCATACACGGCCCATGGCTCCAGCCGGCGAAGGCATTCCAGATGCGCCGGCGGCAGCCGCTGCAACAGCTCGTCGCGCAGGCGTGGGTGATGGGTGGGGTTGCCCGCGTCGGCGATGCCCTCCACCCCATAGCTGGCGAGCGTGGACAGCCCCCCGAAGGCCAGCCACGGGCCGGCGTTGGACGGATCGTCCAGGAAGCGCAGCATCGCTTGTTCGTGATTTCCGAGCAGGCACCGGACAACACAGTCCGCCGTCACCCCGGCGGCGATCCAATCCATCACGCCGCGGCTGTCGGGGCCACGGTCCACGTAATCGCCCAGGAACACCAGAACGGCGTCCAAGCCGGCAGCGTTGCCGGCGCGGTCTTCGGCAATGCGGTCGAGGAGCCGCTCCAGAAGGGCAAGTTCCCCATGCACGTCGCCGACCGCGTAGACGACCATCCCCGGCGGAACCTGCGGCGGCGCACGGTCGATACGCGGCGCGCCGCGACGGTCACGGAACCAGGATAACAGACCCACCATGCGTCACTGTTTAGCGCCCGCGCCCGTCGGAGTCCATCCGCGACGGCATCACGACGGGCTGGCGTTCGTGAACACCTTGTCCGGCAGCGTGACCACATCCGGAACCCGGTCCTGCGCGGGATTTTGCGACGGCCGGTCGGTGTTGGGAGTGGTCGTCGGCGGGCCGTTCGGGGTGTTTGGCGTGTTGGGTCCGCCCGCGACATCAAGCCGGGGCTGCGCGGGAACCCGACCTCCAAGAATTTCGTTGACCTGCACTCCATTAGCCGGGTTCGATTGGCTCAAGGACGTGGCGTTGCTTGCGACGTTGAGGGTCTGCGTTACCGACTGCTTTGCTTCCGGAGCCGCCGTCACCACGGCCTGGCTGGTCACGGCCGTGTAGGAATTGGCCATCACCTGGATCGCGGTGCTGGGAGAAATCTGATAGACGGCCGGGCTGGAGACCACCTGGGCCGCCGTGGTCGCCATGGTCGCCACCTGCTGCGGCGCGACGCGCTGGGCATCGGGGTTGACGATGATGCGGGCCGCCGTGGTGACGACCTGAAGCACCTGCGTGGGAGCGCCTTGCGTCACCGTGTCTGCCCGCACATTCTGCATCGCGTTGGTGGCGAGTTGAACCGCGACGGCCGGAGCGGTGGACAGAACCCGTTCGGCAACGGTGATCGCCTGCACCGACACGCTTGCCACCACGGTCGGGTTGTTGGTCGTCGAGGCCGCCGCCACGGTCGACATTGCCAGATTCGCCGCAGCCACCGGCGCCACCTGCTGGGCGGTCGGCGAGATGAAGACTCGAGCGGCGGTGACCAGCACCGTTTCCGTTTGCTGCGGTGCGGCCTGCTGAACCGGGTTGGCGCGGATCGTCTCGACGGCCGCCGTCGCTGCCTGGATCGCGGCCTGCGGGTTGCTGTTCAGCATGCGCTCCGCGACCGTCACCACCTGCGTCGCCAGCGTCGCCGCCTGCTGCGGGTTGCCGGCGCTCAGCGTCGCAATCGCCCGCGACACCTGATCGGCGTTGCCGCTGTTGACGGCGGCCTGCAACGCCGGAGGCAAGGTGACCTGCTGCGGTTGCTGTTGCTGCTGGTTTTGCCCCTGCCCCGGATTGTTCTGCCGCTGCTGGGCATGAGCGTCCAACGTCGTGAAAACGCCAATGCTCGCCACGAGCGCGCCGACGGCGATCACGCGATGTTTCATTGCTCAGACTCCCAAACGGCGGACTTGCTTTAACGCGACTATACACAAGGCAGCGCCGCACATCACGCGCGAAACGTTCTGTAACACGGCTTTATGCAATCGGCAGGGTCAATTCGCGGCGATGCTCGCGGTCGGCGATGCAGTCCGGCAGTCCGGAAACGAAAAAAGGGTCCGGAGGCCTGGACGGCCCGCCGAACCCTTCCGGTTCCATGCACGGAGGCCGAGCCCCCCGTTCCGGGCGCGCCCCGGCCTTAGAAGCGGCGCTCCAGCACCTTGATGATGTCGCCCGGCAGAATCGGGGTGCGCTCGGTGGCGGCGTATTCCTTCTGCTCCTCGCCGATCATGCGGGCCAGCACGACCTGCCCCTGGCGCGCCCGGTAATCGTAACCGCCGGCCCGCGCGATGGCGCCGAGGACCGTCATGCCGACCGTGTAGGGGAACTCTCCCGCCTGACGGACCTCGCCCAGCACGTAGAAGGGCCGGAAGGTCTGGATTTCGACGGCGACGCTGGGGTCCTTCATATAGGCGTCGCGACGCAGGATCTCGGTGATCCGTCCGGACAGCGCCTTGGCCGTCAGGCCGCTGGCTCGGACGTTGCCGATGAGGGGCAGCTGGATGTTGCCGATCGTGTCGACGGTGAAATCGCCGGACAGGTTGTTTTCGTTGAAGACGATGACTCGCACCCGGTTGCCCGGTTCCAGCAGATATCCATCGGTGGGGTTCAGCGCCGCCTGGGGCGCCGGTTCGCTCGGGAAGTCACCGACGGTGGACGCGCATCCGACCAGGACCGCCGCCAACAGAAGACCAATGGTCGCTTTCCACATGATGAAGCCTTGCCGTACGGACTTTGTGTAACAGGGTGTGCGGGGCGCCGGCTCAAATGGCCGCGATAATCCGGCGAAAAGCCAACCGCTTGGCGAGGGTTAATACCTCATTTTCTATTTGCCGTCCACAATGGCCTTAAATTGTTCCACCACATCTCCTTGCGCGTATAGGTGTCGCCGCGGGCGAGCGTTCCTATGCTTTTCAGGCCCCGCGCTTCGGGAACCCCCCATTTCCCGCCCATGTTGACCGGAAGGCCGTCGCATCGGACGGCTTCCCGCCTTCTGTGGAGTGGTGTGCCATGGCAAGAAACGACGACTGGTGGAGGGACGACCGGGGGCCTCGCGACGGCTGGACGCCCGGCGAGCGCGACGTGCGGAATCTGGGCCCGCACCGCGACTATGGGCGCGGCATGCTCGACGACATGCACCGGTACGCGCGCGGCGAGTCCAAATCGGACGATGCGGAGCGTGGTGATCGGGGCGCCCGGCAGTACGGGGGCCGGCATTATGGGGGATTGGGTCCGCGCGGCTACACCCGGTCCGACGAGCGCATCCGGGAGGATGTTAGCGACCGCCTGACCGACGATCCCTATGTGGACGCCTCCGACATCGAGGTGATGGTGAGCGGCTGCGAGGTCACCCTGTCCGGCACCGTCGACGACCGCCGGACGCGGCGGCGGGCCGAGGATGTCGCCGAGTCCGTGTCCGGCGTCCGCCACGTGCAGAACAACCTGCGCGTCCGGCGGTATGACTACGGTGGCGCGGGGACCTCAGCCGGGGCCGGTGCGATCGCGGACATGGGGTCGGGTTCGGCGACGCCCTCTTCGTCTTCATCCGGCGACACGGAAACGCCGGGCACCCCCGGCCGGATGAACGCTCCGGCGGACCTGCACACCGCCGACACGGATTCGGTGACCCGGCGGTAACAGCGCGGCGGGCGGCGTACCGGCGCCGCTCCGCCCGTCTACGACAGGGTCACCCGCGCGCCGGGCGCAGGATCAGATGCTTGTTGGACGGAACGGCCGGGGCCGACGGGCGCAGCACGAGGCCCTTGGAGGTCGGCTCGATGTTGGCGTCGGGATAGACCGCCATGACGTCCTTCAGCGCCTCCTTCAGGCGGAAGGCCAGCACGCGGTGCTCGCTGACCGAGCCGAAATGCTGGGACAGCGCGTGCCAGGGCACCAGCGTCTGCTTGTCCAGGCGATGCAGGCGGTGCACCAGCCACACATAGGCGTCGAGCGCCAGGGCGGAGTTCTTCAGCTTGGCGATGGCGTGCTCGTCCAGCGGGACGGCGTGCTCCATCAGATGCTCGAAGAAGCTCTGGGTCAGGCGGACGAAACGCACCCACTCCCCGCCGGTGCGGAAGAGATCGGGGGTGTCCTCCTCGTCGCGCCACAGCTTGATGCCGTCGATCAGGCGCTGGTCGGAGATCTCGGCGCTGGAACTGCCGGTGGTCGTGCGCAGCGTGAATTCGCAACGGGCGATTCGCAGCACCTGTTCGCGCACCGGCTTGTAGTTGCCGCGCTCCCCGCCCGTCGGGGCGAGGCCCAGGCGGCGCAGCCACGCGCTCATGCTGGGGCCGAGGTCCACATGCGGGCTGCGGGTCTTCCGCGCCTCGGTCTGCAGGTAGATCATGATCAGGCGCGCCTTGGCGCCGTAGGGAACGCCGACGTCCATGACCGTGCCGTCGCGCAGCGGCAGGATGCCGGGGCGGACGACCAGCTGGTACTTGCCGTTGTTGCGCACCCAGGGGGCCTGCTCGTCCTTCGGCTTGCGGTGCGGCAGCGACGCCTGGCAGAAGCCGGCGTGCAGATAGCCGATGGCGTCCATCTCGTTGGACATGGCTTCGTGGGCCATGATCACACGGCGGCGCTCCTTCGGGTCCTCGGTGCGGGCCAAAACCGCCTCGAAGCCTTCCAGGCTCAGCTGCTCGTGGATTTTCGCCATGGACACCCTCCGGCCTCTTTCCGTCACCGTTCCGTCATCCCAGAAAACACAAAATCTGGGGACAGGGAAGGGGCTCGATCACAAGATTCGCTGAACTTGCAACGCGGCGTGCAGATTCCGTTTCAATGTCAGCGAACCGCCACGGCGGCGCCCCGCCCCTGCCCCGTGCCGATCCCCGATGTATCAATTTCAGCGTTGCGGTCAGGGCGCCCCAGCCGGCCTAGCCCCCTCCGGCCGTCCCCTGGCCGCACTGTCCACAGGCCGGGCCGCTTATCCACGCTGATTTGGAATCGCCTTGGGCTTAAAGCGCTGAAACGCCTCGCTGAAAACGCAACGCAGGGTGCGCTGAAGTCGAATCGCCGCCCCGGCAATCCACGCTGAAGTCGAGTCAGAAAACCCGGTTATCCACGCTGAACTCGCAACCATGTCCTATATGAGTCCCGATATATTCCCCGTTAGAGCGGTCGCACGAGGGCGTGCGCGGCCCCTCCTTCGCTGAAAACGCAACGCAAAGGGCACGATTCGGGCTTTCCGGGGGTTCGGCGGGGCTGTGACCCGTCGGATTGGACGCTGAAATTGATACAAACGGCGAATCCACCCCCCGTCCGGAATCACGCTGAATTGGTAACGCTCGACTCGGAAAAGCGAGGCTTTCCAACGGCTCCGCGAATCGGCGAGTCCAACGCTGATGTTGAAACAACGGCGAAAATCGGCGACTCGGAACG
>JAEZID010000222.1 GCA_023416195.1 Pseudomonadota bacterium
CCCTGGCGGTCCTTGTAACGGTCGGCGATCACGGTGAACAGCTTGGTCACCATCGCGTCGTCGCGCAGCTGCGCGAAGGCGAGACGGCGATTGGCGAGGCCGCCCTTCTTGCCGAGCGTGATCAGACGCTCGACGATCGGGCGCAGATCCTTGGCCTTCGGCAGGGTCGTCTTGATCTGCTCGTGCTTGATCAGCGCGTTCGCCATGTTCGAGAACATGGCCTTGCGGTGGGTGGTGGTCTTGCTCAGCTTACGTCCAGCGATGCCGTGACGCATGGCGGTCCCCTTTCATGGCGTGGCCCCCCTCGGGGAGCCGATGGTGATCCCCGCCGCCCTTATCGTCGGTACGGCGCAGGTCGAGCCGATGTGGCCCTTTGAAACTTTGCCCCCTCCCCGGCCCTCCCCCGCTTTCGCGGGAGAGGGAGAAGATAGGGCGGAACGGGTGCTTAGTACGGCTCTTCCAGACGCTTGGCCAGTTCCTCGATGTTCTCGGGCGGCCAGTTCGGGATTTCCATACCCAGGTGCAGGCCCATCTGGGCGAGCACTTCCTTGATCTCGTTCAGCGACTTGCGGCCGAAGTTCGGCGTGCGGAGCATCTCCGCTTCCGTCTTCTGCACGAGGTCGCCGATATAGACGATGTTGTCGTTCTTGAGGCAGTTTGCCGAACGGACCGACAGTTCGAGCTCGTCCACCTTGCGGAGCAGGTTCTTGTTGAACGGAACCTCCTCGTGCTTCTCCTCGGCGACGTGGTGCGTCGGCTCCTCGAAGTTGATGAACAGCTGCAGCTGGTCCTGGAGGATGCGGGCGGCGAGCGCCACCGCGTCGTCCGGCTTCACCGAACCGTTGGTCTCCACGACCATGGTCAGGCGGTCATAGTCGGTGACCTGTCCGACGCGGGCGTTGTCCACCTTGTAGGAGACCTTGCGCACCGGCGAGAACAGGGCGTCCACCGGGATCAGGCCGATCGGCGCGTCCTCGGGGCGGTTCTGGCTGGCCGGGACGTAGCCCTTGCCGGTCTCGACCGTCAGTTCCATGTTCAGGCGCGCGCCGGCGTCCAGCGTGCAGATGACCAGATCCGGATCCATCACCTGGATGTCGGCGCCGGTTTCGATCATGCCGGCCTTCACCTCGCCGGGGCCTTCGGCCCGCAGGCGCATGCGCTTCGGGCCTTCGCCGCCCATGCGCAGGCCCATCGACTTGATGTTCAGGACGATGTCGGTCACGTCCTCGCGGACGCCGGGGACCGACGAGAACTCGTGCAGAACGCCGTCGATGTGGATCGACGTCACCGCCGCACCCTGCAGCGACGACAGCAGCACGCGGCGCAGCGCGTTGCCCAGCGTCAGGCCGAAGCCGCGCTCCAGCGGCTCGGCAACGACCGTCGCGGCGCGATCGGCGTCGTCACCGGGCTGGATGTCCAGCTTGTTCGGCTTAATCAGTTCCTGCCAGTTTCTCTGGAGAGCCACGGGTCTACCTCATGCCATCGGGGTGAACGCAAACCCGCGGCGGCCGGCCGTTCCCATCCGAAGACGCCGCGATGGCTGCGGCGCCTGTCCCGGAACGACTGACCCCCGCGGGTGCGGAGTCTTTCAAACGATCAGACGCGACGCTTCTTCGGCGGGCGAACGCCGTTGTGCGGGATCGGCGTCACGTCGCGGATCGAAGTGATGGTGAAGCCGATCGACTGCAGAGCGCGCAGCGCCGACTCACGGCCCGAACCCGGACCCTTCACCTCGACCTCAAGGGTCTTCATGCCGTGTTCCTGGGCCTTGCGGCCCGCGTCCTCGGCAGCGACCTGGGCGGCGTACGGGGTCGACTTGCGCGAACCCTTGAAGCCCATGGTGCCCGACGACGACCAGGCAATGGTGTTGCCCTGCGCGTCGGTGATGGTGATCATCGTGTTGTTGAACGAGGCGTTCACATGCGCGACGCCGGCGGTGATGTTCTTGCGCTCACGACGGCGAAGACGCTGCGAAGCGGCGGAGGGCTTAGCCATGGACGGAGGTCCTCTTTACTTCTTCTTGCCGGCGATCGGCTTGGCCGGACCCTTGCGGGTACGGGCGTTCGTGTGGGTGCGCTGACCGCGGACCGGCAGGCCCTTGCGGTGACGCAGGCCGCGGTAGCAGGCCATGTCCATCAAACGCTTGATGTTCATCGCGACCGAGCGACGCAGGTCGCCTTCGACCCGATAGTCGGCGTCGATCGTCTCACGGATCTTGAGGATCTCGTCGTCCGTCAGCTGGTTCACGCGACGCTCGGCGGGGATGCTGAGCTTCGTGCAGATTTCCTTGGCCTTGAACGGGCCGATGCCATGAATGTAGGTCAACGCGATTTCCACGCGCTTCTGCGCGGGGATGTTGACGCCAGCGATACGCGCCACGCTGCTCTCCTCGATATCTCAACGGCAGCCCTCGTGGGCCACCTACACACCGATGTGTCCTGAGTTCAGGTGACCTGAATTCCGAACGCAAAAGTACCTCCCGCCCCCGGTCGGGGCGCGAGAGGGTGCGACTATAGAAAAAGCCGGAGCCTTGTCAAGACCGAACAACGTCAAGACCGAACAACGTCAAGGCCGAACAACGGCCGGACCCGCCCTTTCCGGCCGCGCGCGCCCATTGGCTCCACTCCGGGCGATTGACAAGCCGGGGATGGCCCTCTGTGATAGCCGCAAAGGAGCCGGGCCGGGTAACAATACCGCGTGTGGATTGTTCGCTTGTCGCCCCAACAACCCAAAGCTCGCCAACCGAAAGCTCGAAGGCAGGTCCGATGAATCGTCCAGGCAACCCGGTGCGCCGCTTCCGCCTCACCAAGATCGTGGCCACGCTGGGGCCCGCCTCCTCCTCGCCGGAGATGATCCGCGCCCTGTTCGACGCGGGTGTGGACGTCTTCCGCCTGAACTTCAGCCACGGCACGCACGAGGACCACGCCGAGCGCCTCGCCGCCATCCGCGCGCTGGAGGCCGAACTGGACCACCCCATCGCGGTCATGGCCGACCTCCAGGGTCCAAAGCTGCGCGTCGGCGCCTTCGCCAACGGCCCCATCGCGCTTCAGGCGGGACAGCGCTTCCGCCTTGACCTTTCGACCGAACCCGGCGATTCCAGCCGCGTCGGCATGCCTCATCCGGAGATCTTCGCCGCCCTGAAGGCGGAAACCGACCTGTTGCTCGACGACGGCAAGGTGCGCCTGCGCGTCGTGGATTGCAGCCCGGACCACGCGGACACCGTCGTCCTCTCCGGCACCCGACTGTCCGACCGCAAGGGCGTCAACGTGCCCGGCGTCGTGCTGCCGCTCTCCCCCCTGACCCGGAAGGACCGCGCGGATCTGGCCTTCGCGCTGGACCAAGGCGTGGATTGGGTCGCGCTGTCCTTCGTCCAACGGCCGGAAGACGTGGCGGAGGCGCGCAAGCTGATCGCCGGCCGCGCCGCCCTGCTGTCCAAGCTGGAAAAGCCGCAGGCGGTCTCGCACCTCGACGAGATCATCGAACTGTCGGACGGCGTGATGGTGGCGCGCGGCGACCTTGGCGTCGAACTCCCGGCGGAGGACGTGCCGACCATCCAGAAGCGCATCGTCCGCGAATCGCGCCGCGCTGGCAAGCCGGTGATCGTCGCCACCCAGATGCTCGAATCGATGGTGGGCGCCCCCGCCCCGACCCGCGCCGAAGCCTCCGACGTCGCCACCGCCGTGTATGACGGCGCCGACGCGGTGATGCTGTCGGCGGAAACGGCGGCCGGTTCCTACCCCGTCGAGGCCGTCTCCATCATGGATCGCATTGCCCGGCGCGTGGAGCACGACCCGCTCTACCGCACCATCATGGACGCGCAGCATCCCGACCCGCAGCAGACCTCGGCCGACGCCATCACCGCCGCCGCGCGTCAGGTCGCCCACACCATCCAGGCGGCGGCAATCGTCACCTACACCACCAGCGGTTCGACCACGCTGCGCGCCGCCCGCGAGCGGCCGGAGGTGCCGATCCTCTGCCTGACCTCCAACATCGAAACGGCGCGCCGCCTGCAACTCGCCTACGGCGTCCACAGCGTTCATTCGGCCGACGTGACGGATTTCAACGAGATGGTCCAGAAGGCCGCCCGCGCCGCGCACGAGGACGGCATCGCCGTGGAAGGCCAGCGACTCGTCATCACCGCCGGCGTCCCCTTCGGCACCCCCGGCAACACCAACATCCTGCGCATCGCCTGGGTGGAGGCGGAGTAAAGCCTTGCCGCTTACGGCAGAGGTGTGAAGCCGGACGGGAATTCACCACCAAGGCACCAAGACACCAGGATTAATCCTTTTCCAGCGCGTGCCGAACACCCACATCCAGAGCCGGCACGCTTCGCCTTGGTGTCTTGGTGTCTTGGTGGTGACTATTTTCTACAACGCAGCACCGGCCATCTGCTGGCGGATTTTCATCGCCTGCTCGCGCACGCCGTCCAGATGCGGGTTGATCGCCAGCGCCGCGTTGAAGGCCCGCAACGCCGCCGTCTGTTCGTCCAGCGCCAGATAGACCAGCCCCAGACCGGCCAAGGCCGCGAAATGCCGGGGCTCCAGCAGAAGCACCCGCCGGATGTCCTGCACCGCCGCCCCGTAGTTGCCCATCAGGTAATGGGCGTTGGCACGCTTGTTCCAGCCTTCGGCGTAGTTCGGATCCTTGGCGATGACTTGGTTGAAGTCGGCCAGCGCCGCCTCGTACTCGTCATCGTTCAGCTTCTGCACGCCGTCGCGCATCAGGACCAGCAGATCCTGGCCGGGATGCTCCAGCCAGATCTCCCAGATCTGATCCTCCACCGCCTCCGCCACGACGTGGTCGGCGGTGACCTGAAGATCGCGGAACAGCGGATCGAGGCGAGCGTCCTCCTGCCCCGCCAGCGCAGGGGCACCGAGGAACGAGAGGGCCGCAAAGGCCACAGCCAAGGAGATTCTGCGGATCATGACCGAAAAATGGGTTGCGTTACCTCCACGCAACACCCGCAATTCGGACATGCCCCATTCGGCCGAAGCGCCCCGAAAGAGATCCCCCGAAAGTTTGCGCCCATGAAAAACGGCCGGCGGATCGCTCCGCCGGCCGTATTCCTTAAATCCAAGCCCAGTAAGGCGCCTTGAGTTTAGGCGGCCTTGCTGTTGCGGCCGGCCACGATTTCCTCGGTGACGTTGCGCGGCACCGGCTCGTAGTGGCTGAACTCCATCGTGTAGGACGCACGGCCCGAGGTCATGCCACGCAGCTGACCGATGTAGCCGAACATCTCGTTCAGCGGGACATGCGCCTCGACGGCGATGTTGGCGCCACGCTCCAGCTGGCCCAGCACCGTGCCGCGGCGGCGGTTCACGTCGCCGATCACGTCGCCGAGGTAATCCTCCGGCGTCACGATCTCGACCTTCATCACCGGCTCCAGCAGGATCGGGGCGCCCTTCGGCATCGCCTCGCGGAAGCAGGCCTTGGCGGCGATTTCGAACGTCAGGGCGTTCGAGTCGACGTCGTGGTACTTGCCGTCCACCAGGCGGGCGCGGAAGTCCACAGTCGGATAGCCGGCGA
>JAEZID010000239.1 GCA_023416195.1 Pseudomonadota bacterium
GCCGACAGCCTGCTGGACATCGACGACCTGATCGCCCGGCGGACCGAGGACACGGCGGAGATCGACCGCTATCTGCGCACCATCCGGGACCAGGAGCTGCCGCCGGAGATGGACCCGCCGGCCAACTTCAAGGGCACGCTGCGCGATTACCAGCGGGTGGGCCTCGCCTGGATGCAGGGCCTGCGGGCGAACAAGGTCGCGGGCATCCTGGCCGACGACATGGGCCTGGGCAAGACGGCGCAGACGCTGGCCCACATCGCGACCGAGCACGCGGAAGGGCGGCTGGGCGATCCGTGCCTCGTCGTCGTGCCGACCAGCCTCGTGCCGAACTGGGTCGCGGAGGCGCAGCGCTTCACGCCGCACCTGCGGGTGGTCGTGCTGCACGGGCTGGACCGGCACGAACGGCTGAGCGACGTGGACCGCGCGCACATCGTCGTCACCACCTACGGCGTGGTGGCGCGCGACGTGGACCTGCTGAAGCGGCTGACGTGGCACATGCTGATCCTGGACGAGGCGCAGGCCATCAAGAACCCGGACGGCAAGGCGACGCGGGCGGTCTGCGCGCTGCAGGCGCGGCATCGGCTCTGCCTGTCCGGCACGCCGGTCGAGAACAATCTGGGCGAGCTGTGGAGCCAGTTCGCCTTCCTGATGCCGGGCCTGCTGGGCGACCGGAAGGAGTTCGGGAAGCGCTATCGCACGCCCATCGAGAAGCGCGGCGATTCCACGCGGGCGAAGCTGCTGATGCGGCGGATCAAGCCGTTCCTGCTGCGCCGCACCAAGGAGGCGGTCGCCAAGGAACTGCCGCCCAAGACGGAGGTGATCGTCCGCATCGACCTGGAGGCGGAGCAGCGCGACCTGTACGAGACGATCCGCCTGTCGGTGAACGAGACGGTGCGGGCGGCGCTGGCGGTCAGCGGCGTGTCGCGCAACACGATCACCATCATCGACGCGCTTCTGAAGCTGCGGCAGGTCTGCTGCGACCCGCGTCTGGTGAAAATCCCGGCGGCGGCGAAGGTTCGGGAAAGCGCCAAGCTCCAGGCATTGACCGACATGGTACTGGAGATGGTGCCGGAGGGGCGCCGCATCCTGATCTTCTCGCAGTTCACCACCATGCTGGACCTCATCAAGGTGCAGCTGGAGGACGCGAAGATCCCCTATGTGGAGCTGACCGGCCGCACGCTGGACCGGGCGGAGCCGGTGAACCGCTTCCAGAACCGCGAGGTGCCGGTCTTCCTCATCAGCCTGAAGGCCGGCGGGCGCGGGTTGAACCTGACGGCGGCGGACACGGTCATCCACTACGATCCGTGGTGGAACCCGGCCGCCGAGGACCAGGCGACCGACCGCGCCTACCGAATCGGGCAGGACAAGCCGGTGTTCGTCTACAAGCTGATCGCCGCGAACACGGTGGAGGAACGCATCCTCGATCTGCAACGGCGCAAAGGAAGCCTGTCGGAGGCCACCATCGAGGGCACGGGGCTCGTCAGCGCGCTTGACGGCGGCGATATCGACTATCTGCTGGGTAAGGTCGAGGGCTGACGAAATCCTCGGGGGTAATGCCCTATTCGGGGCTGGCTTGCGGCGCGTAATGGCCTAAGTCCCTAGGAATAGTATTCCCTGGGGGAGGGAAGGGCCATGGCTTCGACGCAGCGGGAGAGCATAGCAGCCGAGCCGGAACGGCTGATCGCGGCATGGCGTGACGCCGCCGCCGAGGCCCGGCGCTGGCGCGACGATCCCGCGCGCATCGCCGCGCTGAAGGCCGCCCGCAACCGGCTGCACCAGCCGGAAGCGCCGCCGCCGCGCCGGCCGGAGCAGGTGCTTGCCGACGAGTTGCGCGCCGCGCGGACGGCGCTGGCCGCCGCCGAGGGGAACGCGCGGGCGCTGGCCTACGCGGCCCTGAAACGGTGGGAACCGGGGCTGTTCGGCTACAGCGAGACGCAGCGTTCCACCGCCGGGAAAATCGCCGCGTCGGAGGCGGATCAGGCCCGGCGCGACGCCCAGGAACGGGCTGAGGCCCTGGACCTGGTGCGGGCGTTCCGCGAGGCGCAGGACCGGGCGCGCAACGCCGCCCGCGCCGTCTGGGCCGACCCGCAGGCGCGGGCGCTGGCCGACGAGGCGGGGCTGTCCCGCGTGTCCGTGTCGTGACGTTGTTCGAGACCGCCGAAGCCAAGCTTCTGGAGATCCATCGCCGGCTGTGCCTCGTCTACGGCTGCCCCGTCGCCTATTTCCGGACGCACGATCCGCTGAGCGAGCTGGTGTCGTCGCTGCTGTCGCACCGCACGCGGAACGCGGCATCGGGGGTGGCCTTTCGCGTGTTGAAGGCGCGGTGGGGCGATTGGGCGGCGGTGCGGGACGCCGATCCGGCGAAGGTCGAGGCGGCCATTGCCGGCGTGACCTGGCCGGAACAAAAAGCGCCGCGCATCCAGGCGGTCCTGAGGGCGATCACGGCGATGCGGGGGGAATTGTCGCTGGATTTCCTGGCGGAGATGCCCGTGGAGGACGCGCGGGCGTGGCTGGAGCAGCTGCCGGGGGTGGGGCCGAAGACGAGCGCCGCCGTGATGTGCTTCAGCAGCCTGCGGCGGCCGGCGCTGCCGGTGGACAGCCATCATCATCGGGTGGCGGTGCGCACCGGGCTGATCCCGCCGAACGTGGCGGTCGGGCCGTCGCACAGGGTCCTGGCGGCGCAACTGCCGGCGGACTGGACGGCGCAGCAGATCTACGACAACCACGAGGTGCTGATGCTGCACGGGCAGCGCTGCTGCACCTTCCACGATCCGGCCTGCCACCGCTGCGTTCTGGTGACCCTGTGCCCGACCGGGCAGGCCCGGATGGAGGGGCCGGATTGGGCGAGGGCGTGAGGTTGTTTTGACACAGATGGACACAGATAAACACAGATAGCCCACCGCGAACCGTCATCCCCGCGAAGGCAGGGATCCAGAAAACTTTGCATAACGGTGCTGGTTTGTTCTGGATTCCCGCCTCTCGCGCTGGCTGAATCCCATCATTTCCATCTGTGTTTATCTGTGTCACAATAATTATTTCTCCTTGAGCTTCTCGGCCTTGCGGCGGTCGCTTTCGACCTCGCGGGCCATTTCGTCGTCGATCTTGGGGTCGATGTCGCGGGCCTGATCGGCCAGCTTCTTCGCGCCCTTCAGGTCGCCTTCGGCCGCCTTGTCGATGGCCTGTTCGGCGAGGTCGTGGGCCTTCTTGTGCTCTGGGCTCTGCTCATGCTTGCTGGCCATGGGGTGTTCCTTTCCTCAGTGCAGAAGTCCGTTGGGGCGGGACGTGTCGGGGGTGGGGCGCTCCGGCGCGTCGTCGTCGGCCTGCTCGGCAGCGTCCAGCATGGCCTCGGCCTGCTTGCGGACGGCGTGGGCGCGGGCGCGGTCGGCGGGGTCGGGGTTCCTGGATTCGGCGAATTCGGCCGCCTGCTCGGCGAGGTCGAGGGTTTCGACCACCTCCTCCATCGTCTCTTCCAGAGCCTCCACATCGACTCGTTTATCGCTCATGCGGGCTTCTCCGGTCGTCAGGGTCGGTTCAGCCAACAGAGGGAACGGGGCCACGTTCCCGGCAAAATGCGGGACAAAAAATCGCGAAGGGGGCGGGAATAGTTTTTGTGCGGTGCACGTTCGTCGTTGTGTCCGGTGGCGCTCGCCACCTTCCTTCCAGGCTGCGAACTTCCCCACATGAGCAACCCGAAGCGTTCGATGCGGTCTGCGGCCATCGCCGCCGCAATGCTGGCCGTGACCGCCGGCCACGCGTCCTTCTGGTCCTGGCGCAACGCGCCGACGCCCGTGGAGGCGGAACCGGGACGCATCGAGTCCGTGTCCTATTCGCCGTCGGGCCGGAGCTACGACCCGACCGAATCGCCGGTCGTCCCGCGCGCCGAGCTGGAAAAGGACATGGTCGCCATCGCCGGCTTCGCCGACGGCGTGCGCACCTACTCCACGCTGGGCTCGCAAGGGCAGGTGCCGGCCATCGCGGCCAAGCACGGCCTGGACGTCTCGCTGGGCATCTGGCTCAGCGACGACAAGGCCCGCAACGAGCAGGAGGTCGCCCGCGCCATCGTGATGGCCAAGACCGTGCGGGGCATCACCCGCATCGTGGTCGGCAACGAGACTCTTCTACGCGCCGAGCTGACCGACGCGGAACTGGCCGGCTACGTCAAGCGCGTGCGCGCCGCCGTTCCCCGCCACATCAAGGTCGGCACCGCCGACGTGTGGTCGGAGATCGTGAAGGCGAAGGAGACGGTAAAGGCGTCCGACTATATGGGCGTGCACGTCCTGCCCTACTGGGAAGGCGTGCCGGCCGACAAGGCGCTGACCTGGATCCGCGACCGGCTGGACACCGTGCGCAAGGCGCACCCCGGCAAGCAGCTGTTCGTCGGCGAGGTGGGCTGGCCGTCGGGCGGCGAGAATTTCCACGACGCCTTCCCGTCGACGGAGGCGCAGGCCTCGGTGGTGCGGAACTTCGCGGCGGAAGCCGGGATGCTGGGCATCGACTACAACGTGGTCGAGGCGTTCGACGGCATCTGGAAGTCCACCATCGAAGGCTCGCCCGGCCCGACCTGGGGCATGCTGGACGCCGACCGCGCGCCGAAATGGCCGCTGGCGGGCGCCGTGCCGGCCCCCTACGGGGATCGGGTCGGCGCCGGCGTGGCGCTGGGCCTGGGGCTGGCGCTGTCGGCCTTCGCCGCGCTGCGGCGGCGGACGGGGCTGCGCTACACGCTGGCCGCGTCGGTGGGCGCCAACATCATCGGTTTCGGGGTCGGGTCGGCCGTGGCCGGGGCCTATGGCGAGTACTTCACCTTCGGCGCCGCGACGACCTGGGGTTCCGCCTTCCTGCTCGGCGCGCTGATGATGGGCGTGGCCTTCGCCGACCTGACGGAGGTGGTGCGGCGGCTGTTCACCGGCCGGGCGCCGGCCCTGCTGCCGCGCAAGCCGGAGGTGCCCGATCACCAGCCGATGGTCTCGATCCACGTCGCCGCCTGCCGCGAGCAGCCGGAGGTGCTGGGCGCCACGCTGTCCTCGCTGGCCCGGCTCGACTACCCGAATTACGAGGTCGTCGTCCTCATCAACAACACCGAGGACGAGGAACTGGTGCGGCCGGTCGAGGAGCTGTGCCGGGAGCTGGGTCCGAAGTTCAAGTTCCACTGGTACAAGCAGATCAGCGGCTTCAAGGCCGGCGCGCTGAACGCCGCCCTGCGGCACACCGACCCGGCGGCCGAGATCGTCGCGGTGCTGGACGCCGACTACACCGTGTCGCCGGACTGGCTGAAGACGCTGGCCCCGACCTTCGCGGACCCCTCGGTCGGCATCGTGCAGGCCCCGCAGGAGCATCGCGACGGCCACGAGACGCCGCTGAAGGCCGCGATGACCGCCGAGTACCGCCCCTTCTTCGACGTCGGCATGCAGGAGGGTCTGACCACCCAGGCCTTCGTCTGCCACGGCACGATGATCATGCTGCGCCGCTCCGCCATGGATCGGGTCGGCGGCTGGTCGGAAGAGGGCATCTGCGAGGACACCGAGCTTGGCATCCGCATCCTGTCGGCCGGCTACCGCGCCGCCTACACGGACGAGCGGCTGGGCGAGGGCCTGGCGCCGGACAACTTCATGCAGTTCCGCAAGCAGCGTGACCGGTGGGTGTTCGGTTCCACCCAGATCCTGCGCGCCCACTGGCGCAAGTTCCTGCCGGGTTCGTCGGACCTGACGGTCGCGCAGAAGGTCGGCTACCTGACCAACTGGGCGCGCTGGTGGTCGGACGCGGTTGGCCTGCTGGCCGCCGCCGCCGCGGTGACCTGGACCTTCGCCTCGCTGGTGCTGCCGCTGCATCTGCCGCCGGTGGAAGCGACCGCCGCCGTGCTGGGCGCCCTGGTCCTGCGCGCCGGGTCGAGCCTGCTGGCCTCGCGCTACGCCTCGGGCAACTCGTGGAAGGCGAGCTTCGGGGCCTGCGCCGTGGGCATGGCGCTGTCCACCACGGTGGCGCTCGCCGCGCTGCGCGGCGTGGTGCGCAAGCGGGATGCCTTCCGGGTGACGGCCAAGGGTGGCAAGCGGGCTCCCAGCCGGTTCTGCGCCAAGCCGGAAGCCTACCTCTCGGCCGCCCTGGTCGCGGCGTCCGCCACTGCGGCCCTGGTCAACCCGCTGGGCACCCTGTCGCTGGAGCTGTGGTCGATCCTGCTGGCCGCGATGGCTGTGCCGAACCTGATGGCGGTCGGTTTCGCGATCGGTGACATGCTGCCGGCGCGGGCTCCGCGCCCGGTGGAGCGGACCGCTCCGCAGGTGCAGCCGCAGCCGCAGCAGACGGAACAGCGTCAGCCGGCGGCGGCGTAAGAAGTCTCAGCGACGGGCCCCCACCCAAACCCTCCCCCACCTGACGGTGGGGGAGGGCTTTTTTTGCTCCTTCCCCCGCCGTCAGGTGGGGAAGGCTGGGATGGGGGCCCGTTTGCCGGACCTTACCGCTTGCCGGTCTTCGGCACGGCGGTGACCTGCTGGAGGGCGACGTTGCCCTGGCCGGAGGCGACGTTGACGGCGGTGCCGACGTTGTTGAACTGCACCCCGCCGGTCGCCAGCGCGGTCGGCAGGTGCGGCAGGGGGCCGAAGTTGGACAGCACGGGGTCGATCTCCCCGGCCGGGGGAGCGGCCGGAGCCGGGGTGGTGTGCCCGGCACCTCCCTCCACCGGGATGCCGCCTTCCGGGGGAAGGTTCTGGCCCGACACGTTGTTGTCGCCGAAGGTCAGCGCCAGCGTGCTGTTCAGGTTGTTCACGATGAACGGCGCGTCGATGAAGGTGAAGTTCGGCACGAAGGGCTCGACCGGCTTCTGACGGCTCGCCGCCAGCGGCTGGCCCTTGTTGAAGCCGCCCAGGAAGCCCGCGTCGCCACGGACCTTGGTGATGGTCTCCTGGTGAACCGCCTTGCGGCTGACGCCGGGGTTGGTGACCAGCGCGCCCGGAGGAGCGCCGCGCCTGGCCGCGTTCACGAAGACCGGCTGGCGGGGCAGCAGGGGCGGCATGCCCATCCCCATGCCCATGGACATCCCGACCATGGCTCCCATGCGGGGATCAACCACGGTTCCACCCCCGTCCTGCGCGGCGGCGCTTCCCGTCGCCAGGGTGAGGGCGGCCAGCCCGGACAGCAGGACGGTGCGGATCATGGCGGTCTCCTGAATACGGCGTGTGGTCACGATCCTAGGGGGAGGGAAAGGCGGCCCGCTGTGAGGCGGACCACAGGCGGCGCCACGTCAGTGGACGCTGAGCGCGCGGAGGCTTTGCTGGTGCAGCTTGGCCTCGGCCAGCTCACGGGTCCGGAAGCGCCACAGCAGCGTTCCGTCCGCGCCATAGGCGATGTAGGTGGTCCGCCCCCGGCGGGTCACCACCTTGACGTAGGCGCGGTCGAGCAGCCCGAACCGGGCGAGACGCTCGCGCACGACGCTGTCCAGATCATCGGAAAGGCACATGGCGGGTCCTTGGGTTTGCCCGGCAGGCGAGACGGTCACACCTCTTCCTCGAAGGGGAAGTTGCGGCCGAACGGCGCGTCGGGCGTCGGGTGGGTCTGCGGGTGAAGCGGCGGCATGGGCAGGGGTTTCAGATCCTGCGGGGGAGCGCCACGGCGGCAGGTGGTGTTGCCGTTGACGGTCTCGCAGGTCAGCACGCCCGGCCCAGTCATGCAGGTGGTCTTGTCGTTGACCGTCTGGCAGGACAGCGCGCCCGGACCCCGGCTGCACACCGTCTTGCCATTGACCGTCTGGCAGGCGAGGTTCTCGGCGCCGGCGGTGGCGGGAAGGCCGGTCAGGAGCAGCACGGCGAGGGTGGGGCCAACGGCCAGGAGCGGGATGCGGGGCAGCGATATGCTGGGCATGGCGAAACGCCTCCAATGAGGGTCGCGGAAAGGGGCGCCGCCGGTGCGACGGCGGCGCCCATCGGTTCAGCGGGCTTGCAGGCCGAACACGCTCTGGCCGGCGAAATTGCCGAGACCGGCGGCCACATTGGTGTTTACGCCGACGTTGGTGTCCACCAGGCCGCCCCGGCCGAAGCCGAAGGTCACGCCGGTGACGCTCTGCTGCGCCTTGTTGCCGATGCCGGCGGCGACGTTGGTCGCCACGCCGACGTTGGTGTTGACCAGCGGATTGCCGAAGCCGGATCCCTGCTGGATGCCGATCACCTGCTGCTGCGCCTTGTTGCCGATGCCGGCGGCGGTGTTGGTCGCGACGCCGACGTTGGTGTTCGTCGTGGGCGCGCCGCCCATCAGGGGGCTGCCCACCATGGGGTGGCCGGGCATCGCCATGCCCATCGGCATGTGGGCGCCGACCGGCACGCCGCCGGTCTTCAGGTCGTAGGCGAAGGCCGATGTGGTGAGGATGGGTGCTGCGAACAGGGTGGCGGCGGCGACGGCGATCAGGGTCAGGCGGCGCATGGGTCGGTTCTCCTCCGGAAGGTGGGGTGGCCGGGCGTTCGCCGCGGCGGCGTCGATGACCGGAGAATAGGCCGGGGGCGGGCCGGCCGCTGTGGCCTGGGCCACAGTCGGGCGCC
>JAEZID010000242.1 GCA_023416195.1 Pseudomonadota bacterium
CTGACCCCAGCGATTTCGGACGACCCTTCATGACGCCGCTCCGCCTCGTTTTCATGGGCACGCCGGACTTCGCCGTGCCCAGCCTGCGCGCCCTGGCCGATGCCGGGCACGAGGTGGTCTGCGTCTACAGCCAGCCGCCCCGCCCCGCCGGGCGCGGTCAGCAGGTGCAGAAATCGCCGGTCCACCGCTTCGCCGACGCGCACGGCATCCCCGTGCGCACGCCGAAGTCCCTGCGCAACGCCGAGGCCCAGGCCGAGTTCGCCGAACTGAAGGCCGACGCCGCCGTGGTCGCCGCCTACGGCCTGATCCTGCCGCAACCCATTCTCGACGCGCCACGCCTGGGCTGCCTGAACGTGCACGGCTCCCTGCTGCCGCGCTGGCGCGGGGCGGCCCCCATCCAGCGTTCGATCCTGGCCGGCGACGCCGAGACCGGCATCACCATCATGCAGATGGACATCGGGCTCGACACCGGCGCCATGCTGCTGAAGGGCGCCGTGCCGATCACGGCGGAGACCACCGCCTCCACCCTGCACGACCAGCTGGCCGACATCGGCGCGCGCCTGATCGTGGAGGCGCTGGACGGGATCGACGCCGGCCGCCTGACTGCCGAGCCGCAGCCCGAGGAGGGCGTGACCTACGCCGCCAAGCTGACCCGCGAGGACGGCCGCCTCGACTGGAGCAAAGGCGCTCCGTATATCGACAGGCAGGTGCGCGCGCTGACGCCTTGGCCCGGTTGCTGGTTCGACGTGCCGATTGCGGGCAGAGTCGAGCGCATCAAGGTGCTGGCGGCCGAAGTTGAGGATATTCCTCACGGAATGCCGACCGGGACGCTGCTGGATGATTGGCTGACCATCGCCTGCGAAGACCACTTCGGGGCCATCCGCCTTCTGATCGTCCAGCGACCGGGCAAGGCGCCCGTGAGCGGCGCGGACTTCCTGCGTGGCCTGCACGGCGCGCTGCCCGTAGGCACCGTTTTCGAAAACGCGGCATGCAGCGCTGGAAGCTGACCATCGAGTATGACGGCCGGCCCTTCGTCGGCTGGCAGCGCCAGGACAACGGCCCCTCCGTCCAGCAGACGCTGGAGGAGGCGGTGCAGCGCCTGTCCGGCGAGACCGTGCGCGTCCACGCGTCGGGACGCACGGACGCGGGCGTGCACGCCCTGGGGCAGGTCTGCCATTTCGACCTGGAAAAGCCCTTCACCGGCCTGAAGCTGCGCGACGCGCTGAACTTCCACGTCAAGCCCGCGCCCGTCGCCGTGCTGCTGGCCGAAGAGGTGCCGGAGGACTTCCACGCCCGCCTGACCTCCATCGGCCGTTCGTACGTCTACCGCATCGTCAACCGCCGCGCCCCGCTGGCCCTCGACGTGGGCCGTGCGTGGCACGTACAGCGCCCGCTCGACGCCGAGGCGATGCACGTCGCGGCGCAAGTCCTGGTCGGCCAGCACGACTTCACCAGCTTCCGCGCCGCGCTCTGTCAGGCCAAGTCGCCGCTGAAGACACTCGACCGGCTGGACGTGGAGCGCATCGGCGACGAGATCCGCATCCACGCCGCCGCCCGCTCCTTCCTGCACCATCAGGTGCGCAACATGGTCGGCACGCTGGAGCTGGTCGGGGCCGGCAAGTGGACCGCCGACGACGTGCGCCGGGCGCTGGAGGCGCGCGACCGCTCCAAGGCCGGGCCGACCGCCCCGCCGGACGGCCTCTACTTCGTCGCCGCGCGCTACTGACAGGCTCATGATTTGCGGATAGGATCCACCGGCTGAAGAACCATTGGCCGGTGGCCGCTGCCCGTGCGCCGAATCGCCCTGCCGATCCTGCTGTTGATCGCCGCGCTTCTGGCGCTGGCCGGCTGCGGCGGCGTGGACACGGAGCAGGTGGCGCTGTGCCGCAAGCTGATCCCCGCCTTCGAATCCGCCCCGATCACCCTGGTCGAGGCGGCCCAGGCGTCCGACGACGCCCAGACCGTCCGCCTGACCTACCGCGCCGGAACCGAGCCGCATTGGATCGCCTGCCGTTTCGGCGGCCGTTATTTCGACGCCCGCCGGCACGATCTGGAGTCGGTGACCACCGACCGCACCGGCCCGCTGACCGAGATGCAGTTCATCATGCTGCGGGTCTGGGCCGGCCTACCCGCCGCCCGCATCGGCCTGCCGCCGGAAGCCATCGGAGTAAAGCCGTCCGGCCCCACCGACTGGGCGCCGCTGCTGTTCTTCGTGCAACAGGTCATCAACGCGGCGACGGTCGCCTGCGTCTATGGGCTGCTGGCGCTGGGCTACACGCTGGTCTACGGCATCCTCGGCCAGATCAACCTCGCCATGGGCGAGCTGACCATGATCGGCGCCATGGTGACCGCCATGGGGGCGGCGGCGCTGGGCATGGCCGGGCTGGGCTCGCTGCCGCTGGCCGTGCTCGGGGTCCTGGCGACCGTCATGGCGCTCACCGCCGTGCAGGGCTGGACCATGGACCGGCTGGTGTTCCGCCGGCTGCGCAACGTGCACAGCCACACGCCGCTGATCGCCGCCATCGGCCTGTCGCTCGCCTACCAGGAGGGCGTGCGCCTGCTGCACGGCGCCCGCGACTGGTGGCCCGCCCCGATCCTGGCCGAGCGGCACGATCTGCTGAGCGACGGCTCCTTCACCGTCACGGCGCTGACTTCGCAGGCGGTGATCCTGCTGATGACCGCCGGGCTTTACGCCCTGCTCTGGGCCATCATGCAGCGCACCGCTTACGGCCGCGCCCACCGCGCCTGCGCCGACGACGTGGAGGCGGCGGAACTGGTCGGCGTGGACGTGAACCGCACGGTCGCCACCACCTTCGCGGTCGGCGGCGCGCTGGCGGCGGCGGCGGGCGCGGTGATCGCGCTCTATTACGGCGGGGTGAACTTCTACACGGGCTATCTGGTGGGCTTCAAAGCCCTGGCCGCCGCCGTGGTGGGTGGCATCGGCTCGGTCCCCGGCGCCATGCTGGGCGGCGCGCTGCTGGGGCTGGTCGAGACCTTTTGGTCGGCCTATTTCGCCATCGCCTACAAGGACATCGTGGCCTTCGGCCTGCTGACCCTGTTCCTGATCTACCGCCCGAACGGCTTGCTGGGGAAAGATCGGTCGCGGGGGGATTGAAGGTCCCCGAAAAAGCCGAGGGGGCCTTTCGGCCCCCTCTGTCTTTTACAGCTCGCGAACGTCGGCCAGATGGCCGGTCACCGCCGCCGCCACGGCCATGGCTGGGCTGACGAGGTGGGTGCGGCCGCCGCGGCCCTGACGGCCCTCGAAGTTGCGGTTCGAGGTGGAGGCGCTGCGCTCGCCCGGCGACAGGCGGTCGGCGTTCATCGCCAGGCACATGGAACAGCCCGGCTCGCGCCACTCGAAGCCGGCCTCGGTGAAGACCTTGTCCAGACCCTCTTCCTCCGCCTGCTCCTTGACGAGGCCGGAGCCGGGGACGACCAGCGCCCGCACGCCCTCGGCGACCTTGCGGCCCTTGGCGAGGTCGGCGGCGGCGCGCAGATCCTCGATGCGGCCGTTGGTGCAGGAGCCGATGAAGACCGTGTCCACCTTCACGTCGGTCAGCTTCTGGCCGGGCGTCAGGCCCATGTACTCCAGCGCGCGCTCGACGGCGGCGCGCTTGCCGGCGTCGGCCACGTCGGCCGGGTTCGGCACGGTCGCGGTGATCGGCAGCACGTCCTCGGGGCTGGTGCCCCAGGTGACCTGCGGGGCGATGTCGGCAGCGTTCAGCACGACGGTGGTGTCGTAGACCGCACCCTCATCCGACGGCAGAGTCTTCCAATACTCGACGGCCTGCTCCCAGGCGCCGGCCTTCGGGGCCAGCGGGCGGCCCTTGATGTATTCGAAGGTCTTCTCGTCCGGGGCGATCAGGCCGGCGCGCGCACCGCCCTCGATGGCCATGTTGCAGACGGTCATACGGCCTTCCATCGACAGCGAGCGGATGGCGCCGCCCGCGAATTCGATGACGTGGCCGGTGCCGCCGGCGGTGCCGATCTTGCCGATGATCGCCAGCACGATGTCCTTGGCGGTCACGCCCGGCGACAGCTCGCCGTCCACGCGGACCAGCATGTTCTTGGCCGGCTTCTGCTGGAGCGTCTGGGTGGCCAGCACATGCTCCACCTCCGACGTGCCGATGCCGAAGGCCAGCGCGCCGAAGGCGCCGTGGGTCGCCGTGTGGCTGTCGCCGCAGACGATGGTGCAGCCCGGCAGCGTGAAGCCCTGCTCCGGCCCGACGATGTGGACGATGCCCTGGCGGATGTCGTCCATCGGGAAGTAGCGGACGCCGAAGTCGCGCGCGTTCTTGTCCAGCGTTTCGACCTGGACGCGGCTTTCCTCCTCGACGATGCCCTTGGAGCGGTCGGTGGTCGGCACGTTGTGGTCCGGCACGGCCAGCGTGGCCTCCGGACGGCGCACCTTGCGGCCGGCGACGCGCAGCCCTTCGAACGCCTGCGGGCTGGTCACCTCGTGGACCAGATGGCGGTCGATGTAGAGGATGCAGGTGCCGTCGTCCTGGCGGTGGACGACATGGCTGTCCCAGATCTTGTCGAAGAGGGTGCGCGGCTTGGAC
>JAEZID010000252.1 GCA_023416195.1 Pseudomonadota bacterium
TCAGGTCAGCGGCGGCTTCAGGGCTGAGTGACAGCGCCGTGGCCGAGGCGACGGTCAGCTTGCCGGACTCCAGCAGCTCCAGCCTCCCGTCCTGCAGCACCTCGGTATAGGCGGTCAGGTTCTCGAACGGGCTGTCCAGCAGCCCGGCCATCACTGCATTGGCGACATTGCCCACGCCCGACTGCAGCGGCAGCAGGTTCTCCGGCAGCCGCCCGACCTTCACCTCGTGAGCCAGAAACTCGATCAGGTGTCCGGCGATGGCCTTGGCATTCGCATCAGGCGCCGAGAACGGCGCGTTGCGGTCAGGCGCGTCCGTCTCGACGATGGCGGCGATCTTGTCGGGATCGCAGCGGAAGGTGGTCTGGCCGATCCGGTCCGCCGGCCGCACCAGCGGAATCGGCACGCGGTCCGGCGGCAGGGCCGTCCCGTAGTAGATGTCGTGCATCCCCTCCAGCGCCGGGTTCTGCCAGCGGTTGACCTCCAGGATCACCCGCTCGGCCCGGTCCAGCCACGTCTTGTTGTTGCCGACCGAGGAGGAGGGGACCAGCGCCCCGTCCCCGGTGATCGCCGTCACCTCGATCACCGCCGTGTCCAGCGGCCCCAGGAAGCCCTGCCACGCCACCGGCGCGACCTGGCTCAGGTGCATGTCGAGGTACTCCATCTCCCCGTTGTTGATCCGCTCGCGGGCGTAGGGATCGGAGTTGTAGGGCAGCCGGAACTCGATGCCGTCGGCGCGCGCCAGCGCCCCGTCCAGCTCGGGTCCCGTCGAGGCGCCGGTCCAGACCTTCAGCCGGAACGGCCGCCCCGCCGCCCGCTCGGCCTCGATCCGCGCCGCCAGCGCCATCGGCACCGCCTTGGGATAGCCCGAGCCGGTGAAGCCGCTCATCCCGACCGTCGAGCCCGGCGGAATGAGGGCGGCGGCGTCCTCCGCGCTCATGATCTTCGACTGCAGCGCGGCGGCGCGGATGCGGGACTCGGTCATGCCGCGATCTAGTCCTCTCGGCGGCGCCGCGCCAAGCTGAGCCTTAAGCTCCGTCCTCCGCCGCCCACCGCTCGCGCCGCGCCAGCTCCGCCTCGCTGGGCCTGTCCGGCGCAAAAGAGCCTGTCGGCACCTCGCCGCCGCGGCTGTAGGTCGCGACGATCACCCCCGTGCTCGACACTCCGCTGCTGACCAGCTCCCACACGTGCGGCCGGCCTCGTTCGTCGAACAATCGTTTGCCGGGGCCCAGCACGATGGGGAAGGTCAGGATCGTCATCCGGTCGATCAGGTCGTGGGCCAGCAGGCTCTGCGTCAGCTCGCTGGACCCGTGGATCAGCAGGTCCGGCCCGTCCGTCGCCTTCAGCGCCCGCACCGCCGCCGGCACGTCGCCTTCCAGCCGGTGGCTGTTGGCCCAGTCCAGAGGCGTCTCCGGACCGGCCGCGACGTACTTGTTCGCCGCATTGAACGCCCGGCCGATGTCGTCGTCCTGGTACGGCCAGTGGGCGGCGAAGATCTCATAGGTCCGACGGCCCAGCAGCAGGTCGTAGGCCTCGCCCATGGCGTCGCCCATCAGCCGCTCCAGCGCCTCGTCCCACCACGGGAAGTTCCAGCCGCCGTAACGGAAGCCGCCCGACGGATCCTCCTCCGGCCCGCCCGGCGCCTGCATGACACCGTCGATCGAGACGAAGGTCGCGGCCCTGATCGTGCGCATGGCCTCACTCCCCCGGCATTTCATCGAACAGACCGGCCGGGCGCGGCCGGGTCCGGTCGTCGAGGAAGGGCAGGATCATCGCCGCCAGCACCTCCGGCTCGCCGAACACGTCCACATGCGAGGCGCCCGGCAGCACCGCCAGCCGCGCCGGCGGCGCCTCGGCCAGGAACGGCTGGGCGGCCCGTTCCGTCTCGCCGCCCCGACGCAACCGGTACAGCTCCACTGCGTGCTCGGGCCGCACGATGTCGTGGTCGCCGATGATGATGAAGGTCGGGTGGGGCAGGGCGCGGATGTCCTCAGCCGGCCAGTCCTGACCGCGGTCCATGACCTTGATCTTGTCCACCACGGAAGCGAAGGCGTCCGGATTGGGGGCCAGCCGCTTGTACTCGGCCTCCATCGGCGTGCCGGCGAAGATCTCCGGCGTGATGGAGTCCATCATCTCGGTGAAGCCCGGCAGGTTGCCGTTCTCGTTGAAGCTCACCGAGGCGATGACCAGGTGGTCGACCCGCCCCGGATGGCGCAGGGCCAGTTGCAGCGCCGCCCCGGCGCCCATCGAGTAGCCGAACACGTCCGCCTTCTGGACGCCGGCATCGGCCAGCACGGCCGCGGCGTCGTTCGCCAGCGCCTCGTAGGTGATCGGACCCGGCAGGTCGCCGGTCCGGGCGTGGCCGCGCTGGTCGATCACGATCATCGGCCGGTCGGTCACGAGGTCGGTGAACGGCTTCATCGAGTCCGACGACATGAAGGCGCCGTGCAGCACCAGCAGCGGCGTCTTGCCGCCGGTCAGGTCGCCATGAACGAAGTAGCGCACCTCTCCACCCTCCACCGCAGCGGTGTCGGCGCGCGGCGCGGCCTGGGCGGCGGCGGCGGGGGCCGCCGTGTTCGGGGACTGGGCGAAGGCGGGCAGGGCGGTCGCCAGGGCGAGGGCGACGACGGCGGTCAGCAGAAGCGGTTTCATCGTCTTCCCTCACAAAACGAGGCTGCGGCGGAAGGGGAAGCGGGCGCGCAGGTCGGCGTCCCGCAGCCACAGCCCGCCCCACATGAACAGGCCGAGGTAGATCGAGAACAGCACGTGGCTGAACAGCGGGCTCCCGGCCCGGATCTGGGTCGCCATCGCCCCGCCCAGCAGGCCGGTGAACAGCACGGCCCCCAGCAGGCTGGTGCGCGGGATCAGGTACAGGATAAGGAATCCCAGCTCCATCAGCCCGATCACCAGCACATAGCCGGACGGCCAGCCCAGCTGGGCCATGGTCTCCTCGGCGACCGGCATGCCGCTCAGCTTGGGAACGACGGAAGCCCCGAGAATGAACAGGGCGAAGAGTGCGGTCAGGACGCGTCCGGTCCAGACCATGGGCGAGGCCTTCATGGCGGTTCTCCATCGGAAGGGAAGGGGAGGCGACGGCCGCCCCGGGGGGACGGGTCAGGCTTGCGCCGGACTGACGTTGACCATCCACGGGATGTCGTAGCGATCGACCAGGCTGCCGAAGCCGGGCGACCAGAAGGTCTCGGCGAAGTCCATGGTCACGCGGCCGCCCTCGGCCA
>JAEZID010000260.1 GCA_023416195.1 Pseudomonadota bacterium
GCCAATCCCCAAACCAGGAGACCGGTCCGCGTCGCGGCACCAAACACCGCCGCCTGCGCATCCCTTCTCACAACACGGTATCAACTTGTCCAAGAAACCGCAGCGCCCTTCCGGGAGCCGCATCGGCCGGCGTTCAGTCTCCGGTACGGAGCGAAGCGCCGAGGCCGCGTTATCTAGAAGCTTTGACTTTCGATGTCAAGCGGTCATTTCTTCGTGACCGTCGTTTTCTACTGTGTCTCAGCTTCCGTTTCCCTTGCGGCGTCGCCGTTTCGTTGGCGGCCACCGCGTCGGGAGGCGCTTTATAGGCGGGAGCCTTCGGGCGAGCAAGCGCTTTTTCTCCACCTTCGTCGATTTTTGAAACGTGCCTTCATGACAGACCGGAAATGTCCGGCGAAAGCCAACCGAGGACACTTTGTCCACGGCGGCGGGTGAGTCCAAATCACCTCATTGCTTTTTTCTTGGACACAAACGGTCCGTCTTGCGAATGATTTCATCCGCATCCAGCTTCCTGAAGACGGGAGACGCGGAAAACACCGGTGTCTCCACAAAAAGAACGATCAGGAGGACGCCGTGCATCTGTTCGACCACCCCGACTTCGACGGCCATGAGCAGGTGGTGTTCTGCTGCGACCCCGCGTCGGGACTGCGCGCCATCATCGCGATCCACGACACCACGCTGGGGCCGTCGCTCGGCGGCTGCCGCATGTGGCCGTACGCCAGCGACGAGGAAGCGTTGCGCGACGTGCTGCGTCTGTCGCGCGGCATGACCTACAAATCGGCACTGGCCGGACTGCCGCTGGGCGGCGGCAAGTCGGTGATCGTCGGCAACCCGCGCACGGACAAGAGCGAGGCGCTGCTGCGCGCCATGGGCCGCAACGTCGAGCGGCTGGGCGGGCGCTACATCGTCGCCGAGGATTCCGGCACCAGCGTTCCCGACATCAAAACCATGGCGCTGGAGACGAGCCACGTTTCCGGCGTGGCCGAGAAAGCGACCGACGGCGGCGCCACGCGCAGCGGCGATCCGTCGCCCGCCACCGCCTATGGTGTTTTCGTCGGCATGAAGGCTGCGGTGCGCCACCGCCTCGGCCGTTGGGATCTGGAGGGGCTGACGGTGGCGATCCAGGGCGTCGGCCATGTCGGAGCCCACCTCGCCCGCCATCTGCGGGATGCCGGAGCGCGTCTGTGGATCGCCGACATCGACGCGGAACGCGTGCGTCAGGTGGCCGATACGCTGGGCGCCGCGCCGGTTGGCGTGGATGAGGTCTTCGATCTGGACGTGGACGTGTTCGCGCCCTGCGCGTTGGGAGCCATTCTGAACGACGACACCCTGGCCCGCCTGTCCGCCCGCGTCGTCGCCGGTGCCGCCAACAACCAGCTGGCGGAGCCGCGACACGGGCAAGTTCTGTCCGATCGCGGCGTTCTCTATGCGCCGGACTATGTCATCAACGCGGGCGGGGTCATCGACGTCTACCACGAGCGCGCCGGATACGATCATGCGCGGGTGATGAGCCACATCGAGTCCATCGCCGACACCCTGACCGAGATCTTCACCCGCGCCGACGCCGAACGGAAGCCGACGGCCGTCGTGGCCGACCGCATGGCGCGCCAGCGCGTCGGCCGGGCGCGTTGAAGCATCCCCGCGCCAGGAACCGGCGGAAGGGCGCGATGTTGGACGGATGGCCGTCCTTTGCGGCGGCCATCCTTCTCCAACACGGAGTCGTTCCATGGCCGAGCACGAGAACAGGTGGAGACACGACCGGAAGGATCGATACGATTCGGACGAGGATCACGCGCGGTGGCGTGGCGACGTGGATCGCGATCTTCTGGAAACCAGCCGCAGACTGGAGCAACGGCACGACTACAACCCGGACCTGATCGCGGACCTGCGCTATTTCGCCGGGGCCGAGGGTGACCGCGATTACGGGGACCGCACTTACGGCGCGCCGCACCAATATACGAACAGGCCCACGGATAGCCGCCAGCGCCGGACCTCCCATTACAGGGGACACGGCCCGCGCGGCTATGTCCGGTCCGACGAACGCATCCGGGAAGACGTCAACGACCGCCTGACCGACGATCCCTATGTGGACGCCTCCGACATCGAGGTGACGGTGAGCGGTTGCGAGGTCACCTTGTCCGGCACCGTCGATGACCGCCGGGCGAAACGGCGTGCGGAGGATGTCGCCGAGTCCGTGTCCGGCGTCCGCTATGTGCAGAACAACCTGCGTGTTCGACAGCTTGGCCATGGCGGCACGAGCACGTCGGCCGGCGCCTCGGCGATGAACGAGCTGGGCCGTGCTCCGTACCTTTACGATCCCTATCGCGGCGCCCCGTACCTGCGCCGCTCCTGACCGGCCCGACCAGCGCGCAACGCTTGTCTTGCTCAGGGCTCCCGGCGGCGACACCCGCGCCGGGAGCCGGATTCCGGCCGTCCCGTGACAACCGCGCAAAAGTGATAATCGGTGTGGAGACGGTCACAATTTTGCTCTATTCCATAGGGTGTATCGCCCAGACCTGACCTGAATGCGGCGATGATGAAGGTCGTTCGCGAATGGTTGCAGGCATGGGTGTCCCCTCTTCTCGTCCAGCAGGCGACGCTCCCGCACGGACTCCGTCTCTTCGCCCGGTCCGGGGCATTCTGCTGGCCGCGCTGCTGACGGCGGGAATGCCGGCTCTCGGCGTTGCGGCCGAAGCACAAAAGGCCGAACCACAGAAGGTGGAACCGCCGAGAGGGCGCGGCGCGCTTCCGCCCTCCGGCACCGTCACCACCGTCCGCCAAGAGCCGTTCAAACAGGAATCGCCCAAGGCCAAGCCCCGAACCGACGCTCCGGCCGCTGCGGCGCCGCCCAGCGCTTCGGCCGCCGCCACCCCGGCCGCGCCGCGGGTCACGCAGGCGCTGCGATTCGGCGTCTACCGCAAGGAAGCGGACGCCTGGGTCGATTGGAAGTCGCTGGTGCGCCGCCAGCCGGACATGGTGGCCGACCTCGTTCCCCGCGTCGTTCCGTTGAAAGCCGGCGCGCCCGACGACGGCTATGTGCTGCTGGCCGCCCCCCTGCCCGACCTCGACCCGACCTTCGTCTGTCGGCGCATCGTCGGCGGCGGCGGCACTTGCCTGGTGGTGGAGGCGCCCGACGTGCCGCTCGGCCCGCCGGCCAAGGTCCCGGACGGCGACAGCAACGGCGTCGTCACCTACACCCCGGACCAGAGCCGGGAGATGGTGGAGATCGAACGGCAGGCGGCGCGGCTGTCGCGCATCACCGCCATCGTGCCGGGTTTCGACGCGCAGATCGACGTGGGCGCGCTGAAGGCCAGCCGCTGGAACCTGTGCGCGCTGACCTTCGACGACGGCCCGCACCCGGCGGTCACGCCGCGCATCCTGGACATCCTGCGCACGGAGAGCGTGCGCGCGACCTTCTTTCCCATCGGCAACGTGGCCGCGCGGCACCCGCGCATCATCCAGCGGATCGTGCAGGAGGGGCACGAAGTCGGCAATCACAGCCTGACCCATCCCAACATGCGCAACCTCCCCGCCGAGGCGCAGCGCGCGGAGGTGGCCGAGACCAACCGCATTCTGGCGACGGTCGGGGCCGACCCGGTGCTGTTCCGCCCGCCGGCCGGACGCTACAACCAGGACACCCTGAAGGTGGTCCAACAGGAGCGCATGAACCCGGCGCTGTGGAACGTGGACACGCGCGACTGGCTGACCCGCGACGCCGAGAAGATCATGGCGCAGGTCGATTCGGCGGGCGCCATCGGCAGTGTCGTGCTGATGCACACGACCTACAACGCCACGGCCGAAGCACTGCCGAAGGCCATCGGACTGCTGCGCACGCGCGGTTGCCGGTTCGTGACCCTGTCGGAGTGGATCAGCAGCCTGATCAGCCTCTCCACCCCGCGCATCGCCCAGAAATGATATGGACGGCGCCTGAGGGCGCCGTCCATATCAC
>JAEZID010000267.1 GCA_023416195.1 Pseudomonadota bacterium
CGCGAGGGCGTGGTGACCGGCAGCGCGGACGGCACGCTGGACGCGCTGGCGGTTGCGGTGGACGGCGTTGTCCGCGACCTCGCGGCGAACGATCCGGCGCTGGCCGCCGTGGCCGGACCGGAGGTGCGGTTGGACGGCCGGGCGCAGGTCGCGGTGGGGGAAGGGCGCGTGCAACTGGACGGGCTGACACTGACCACGGCGGCGGCGCAGGCCACGGTGCAGGGCACGGCCGCCGGCTGGGGGCAGACCGCCGACATGGCGGTGACGCTGACGGCGGACGACCTGTCGCGCCTGTCGGGGCTCGCCGGACGGCCGCTCGGCGGGGCGGCGACGCTGGGCGGGCCGGTGCGCCGGACGCAGGATGGCACCCTGACGGCCGAGCTGAGCGGCGCGCTTCGGGATTTGGACACCGGCACCCCGGCCGACGCGGTGCTGGGCGACGCGGCGACGCTGGGCGCCCGACTGGTGCTGGAGCCGGGCGGGGCGATGCGTCTTCAGGATTTGGCGGTGGACGGCGGCAACGGCCGGCTGGTCGGCGCCGCCGCCCTGATCGATGGCCGGGTCGAGGCGAACACGCGGCTGGAGGTCGCCGACCTCGCCCCGGTCGGCGCGGCGGCCGGCACGCCGATGCAGGGCGGACTGGCGCTGGACGCCACGGCGAAGGGGCCGCTGGACGCGCTGGAGGTGGAGGCCCGGCTGAACGCCCGCGATCTGGTGGTGCAGGGCCGGCGTTTCGGCGCGACCGAGCTGACCGCGACGGCGGCAGGGCTGCCGGCCGAGCCGAAGGGGCGGGTGCGGGCGCGCACCCATCTGGCCGGCGCCGGCCTGTCGGTGGACGGCGGCTACGCGTTGACCGGTCCGATCCTGCAATTGAGCGATCTGGCCATGGCGAGCGGCCCGAACCGGATCACCGGGGCGGTGCGGGTGGCGCTGGACGCCATGACCGCGACCGGACGGCTGGAAGGCACCCTGCCGCAGCTGAAGACCTTTTCGGAACTGGCCGGGATGCCGCTGGAAGGGGCGGCGGGCTTTACGGTGGCGCTCGACGCGCCGAACGGGAAACAGGCGGCAACGCTGAAGGCCGACGCCAGCAACCTGCGGGTCGAGGGGGACGGGGCGCCGCTGCTGGCTGCCCGCCGTCTGACCGCGACGGCGGACGTGGCCGACGCGCTGGGCACCGCCAGCGGCAAGGCGCGGGTGGAGCTTCAGGACGGGGCGGCGGCGGGCAACGACCTGTCGCGCGTGACCGCGAGCGTGGACGGAACCCTCGCCAAGGCCGCCTTCCGGGTGGACGCGGCGGGCGGCGGACGCGACCCGCTGGCGCTGGAGCTGGCCGGCAACGTCGCGCAGGAGGGGGACATCAACCGCATCCGGCTGGAGCGCATGGAGGGGCGCTATGCCGGTGAACCCTTCCGTCTGGCGGGGCCGGCGATCATCGCGCTGGGCGACCGGCGTTACGAGCTGTCGGGCTTGCAGCTGGTCAGCGGGACGGCGCGGCTGGTCGCCGACCTCGGCCTGAGGGGCGACGCGCTGTCGGGCGAACTGCGGCTGGATCAGGTGCCGATGGCGCTGGCCCGGCTGGCCGATCCGACGCTGCGCCTGGACGGCACGCTGAACGCGCAGGCGACGCTGGGCGGCACCGTGCGGAATCCGCGGGCCGACGCCACGCTGCGCGTCGCCAACCTAAAAGCGCAGCAGACCACGCAGGCCGGCGTGCCGGGCATCGACGCCACCATCAACGCGCAGTGGCGGGACGAGCGGGTGTCGGTCAACGGCAACGCGGCCACGCGGAACGGCAGCGGGCGGCTGAACCTGACGGCCGGGGCGCCGCTGGTCATGAACGCCGAGACCTTCGCCGTGTCCGTGCCGCAGACGGGACGGCTGGAGGCGGCGGTCAACGGCACCATCGACGCCTCGCTGGCGAACGACCTGCTGGCCGCGTCCGGCGACCGGGCGCAGGGGGCCTTGCGGCTGGACGTGAACGTCGGCGGGACGGTCGGCGCGCCGCAGCTGGGCGGCACCGTGGCGCTGAACAACGCCCGGTACGAGAACCGCGCGTCCGGCGCCATCATCAGCAACATCGACGCGCGCATCGTCGGCGAAGGCGACGTCTTCACCATCCAGTCCTTCACCGGGCGCACGGCGAACGGCGGTGTGATCGGGGCACGCGGCGTCATCCGGCCGGCGGCGGCGGACGGGCGGCAGCTCGACATCCAGATCCAGGCCGACAACGCGCGGCTGGTGCAGAACGACTTGGCGACGGCGACGCTCGGCGCGTCGCTGACGCTGACCGGCACCTTCACCAACCCGGTGCTGGCCGGCCCGGTGCGGTTGCAGCGGGTGGACGTGCAGATCCCCAACCAAACGCCGCCCAACGTGGTCGATCTGAAGGTGGTCGAGGTGGGGGGCGGGCGCCCCGGCGCTCAGACCGCCTCCCAGACCGCGCCGAAGCCGGTGGCCCAGAAACCGGTGGCCCAAAATTCGGTGGCCCAGAAGCCAGATCAGAAGGCGAATGGACGGAAGGGCAACACCAGGACCGTCCGCAACGCGAGCGTCAGTAACGCGGTCGCCACGCCGGACGCGCCGCAGCCCGAACCTCCGCCCTTCGCGCTGGGGCTGAACCTGACGGTGGACGCGCAGAACCAGATTTTCGTGCGCGGGCGCGGGCTGGAGGCGGAGTTCAGCGGCCAGCTGGCCATCACCGGCACCGCGAACCAGCCGGTGGTGAGCGGGCGGCTGACCATGCTCAAGGGCAGGCTCGACCTGCTCGGCAAGTCCTTCGTCTTCAAGCGCGGCATCATCGAGTTCGACGGCGAGCCGCAGATCGACCCGCGCCTGGATCTGATGGCGGAAGCGACCGCCAACGACATCACCGCGCAGATCGTGATCTCCGGCACCGCCCGCCACCCGAAGCTGGAGCTGACCTCCCCCCAGGGCCTGCCTCAGGACGAGGTTCTGGCCGGCGTGCTGTTCGGCAAGTCGGTCGCCAACCTGGGCGCGGCGGAGGCGGTGCAGCTCGCCCAGTCGGCGGCGACGCTAGCGGGCTTCGGCGGCGGAGGCAGCGGGCTGCTCGACCGCGTGCGGCGCGGGCTGGGGGTGGACCGGCTGGACTTCACCACCGGGGAGAACGGCCGGGGCGGGGCGGTCGAGGCCGGGCGCTATGTCAGCGACCGCGTCTATGTCGGCGTGGAGCAGGGCATCGGTGCAAACCAGAGCCGCGCCACGGTGGAGGTGGACATCACCAAGAACATCAAGGCGGAAGCCGACGTCGGCGCCGATTCGGAAACCCGCCTTGGTGTAAAGTGGGAGATGAATTACTGAGGGGCTTTTACGCCGTTCCGACCACGATCCGCACATGGGCGGGCAGCGGGATCACGTCGCCGGGCGCGCGTTCCTCGAAACGGCGGACGATGTCGGCTTCCAGCGCGCCGCGCCGGGCGGCGTCGAGGCCGTGCAGGCGGTGGCCGAAGCTCATGTCCAGGGTGGCGCGCCAGAACGGCTGGCCCTTGGGCGCCTTGCGGACCGGGGTGATGTCCGTCTCGGCCGCTTCGCGGAAACCGGCGGCGCGCATGGCCTCGGCAAGCCCGCCCGGCTCGGCGAAACGGAACAGCGGGGCGAGGCTGCCGTCCTCGCCCAGCGTGGCGGCGACCGCCGCGTTCACCACCTCAAACAGCGCGTTGCCGCCGCGCGGTCCCCAGACCATGAAGGCCGCCTTGCCGCCGGGGTGCAGGACGCGGCGCACCTCGGCCAGGGCGGCGGCCACGTCGGGCACGAACATGATGCCGAAGCGGCAGGTGATCCCGTCGAAACAGCCGTCGGCGAAGGGCAGCGCGGTCATGTCGGCGGCGCTGAAGGCGGGGCGTCCCTCCGGCAGTTCGGCGGCGCGGCGCACCGCACCCGCCATCATGCCGGGAACGAGATCGCTGCCGACCACCAGGCCGGAAGACCCGGCGCGCCGCGCCGCGCTGAGCGCCGGTTCTCCGGCGCCGGACGCGAGGTCGAGGACGCGCGTGCCGGCCGTCACGCCCGCCGCGTCCAGCAAGGGCTGGTTCAGCTTGTCGGCCAGATCGGCCATGGGGTCGGCCCAGCGGTCCCAGGCGTCGGCGCTGGCGGTCCAGCGCGCCCGTTCGTCAATCGTGGTGGCAGTGGTCAATGCAGGAGCTTCGCGGTTCCGGAGGGGCGGGGGGAGGCGTCCGCGTCGCCCAATCGTTCACCCAGCGCGGTCAGCTGCCCGGCCAGCTTGCGGTTGGCGTCGGTCAGCAGCTCGATGCGCGCCTGCGCCGCCTGGTGCTGGACGTTCAGGGACGCGACCGTCTCGGCGAGCTTGCGGATCTGCTGCGCCTGCCGGGCCGAGCCCTCGTTCAGGCTGTGGCGGATCGATCCCACGGCCGCCAGCACCACGATGCTGATGGTCACGCCGGCCGCGATGGTGACGATGGAAAGCGCGGTGAGCCAGTCCATGGAGGCCAAGCATCCGCCGAAACGGCGGGCCGGTCAAGCATGGCCGGAAACCGCAAAAGGAAAGAGGCCCGGCCGTGGGGCCGAGCCTCTCCCTGATAGGGAACCGTGTGGGCCGCCTTTACACGACCGTGTCGTCCACCGGACGGGCGGCCTTGGCGCGCATCTCCTTCAGGTGGTCGCCGAAGGCGCGCAGGACCGGCATGATGCGCTGCATCTGCTCGCCCGTGACGTGGGCGTCGGTCTTCAGGACGATGGTCGGGGCTTCCGACATCAGGCGCTTGGCGCGCATCGGGCCGACTTTGTCGTCCATGAACATGGACAGGCCCATGAGGATGCCGAGCGTCACGTCGTCGGGAGCCTTGGGCAGAGCCAGCACGTCGTGCAGCTCGTTGAGGAGGGTGTACGCGACGATGGAGGTACGCTCGATGGTGTCAACGTCGGCGGCCATGGACATCGGTCAGAATCCTTGAGGCGCTGAAAGTGTGCGTTCTGACCGAACGTTAGCCCTAGGTTCGTAACCAAACTGTTAACCATCGCTCATCCGAGTCGCATCGAGTCGTTTTTTTCGAGTCGCAACCTCCAGTCACCGACACTCTCCAATTCAGCCTACCGGGGCGGCCTTCCGGGTCTCCGCGGCGATGGCCCGGTCCACCCGGTCGATGGCGGCGAGCACCGCTTCGGGCCGTGCGTGGTGCGGCATGTGGCCCGTTCCGGCCAGCAGGTGCAGCGTCGATCCCTCGATGTCGCGGTGCAGG
>JAEZID010000049.1 GCA_023416195.1 Pseudomonadota bacterium
TCGGCGACGAATACGCCGATCCGGAAACCGGCTCGGGCGCGGTGAAGATCACCCCGGCCCACGACTTCAACGATTTCGAGGTCGGGCGGCGCAACAACCTCGCGGCCATCAACATCATGGACCGCGACGCCCGCATCACCGGCGACGACGTTCCGGAAGCCTATCGCGGCCTCGACCGCTACGAGGCGCGCAAGAAGGTCGTCGCGGAGCTGGAGGCGCTCGGCCTTCTGGAGAAGATCGAGCCGCACACCCACATGGTCCCGCACGGCGACCGCTCCGGCGTCGCCATCGAGCCCTGGCTGACCGACCAGTGGTACGTGGACGCCGCCACGCTCGCCAAGCCGGCCATCGAGGCGGTCGAGACCGGAAAGACCGTGTTCGTGCCCAAGCAGTGGGAGAACACCTATTTCGAATGGATGCGCAACATCCAGCCCTGGTGCATCAGCCGCCAGATCTGGTGGGGCCATCAGATTCCCGCCTGGTACGGCCCGGACGGCACCTACTTCGTCGAGGAAAGCGCTGAGGCCGCCGCCGCCGCCGCCAAGGCCCATTACGGCCATGACGTGGAACTGACCCGCGACGCGGACGTGCTCGACACGTGGTTCTCCTCCGCGCTGTGGCCCTTCTCGACGCTCGGCTGGCCGGACGAGACGCCGGAACTCCGGCGCTACTACCCGACCGACGTCCTGGTGACGGGCTTTGACATCATCTTTTTCTGGGTCGCCCGGATGATGATGATGGGCCTGCATTTCATGAAGGACGTGCCCTTCCGGACCATCTACATCCACGCCCTCGTCCGCGACGAGAAGGGGCAGAAGATGTCGAAGTCCAAGGGCAATGTCATCGACCCGCTGGACCTGATCGACGAGTACGGCACCGACGCCCTGCGCTTTACCCTGTCCGCCATGGCCGCCCAGGGTCGCGACATCAAGCTGGCGGTGAACCGGGTCGAGGGCTACCGCAACTTCGCGACGAAGCTGTGGAACGCCGCGCGCTACACCCAGATGAACGGCGTGGCGCCGGTGCCGGGCTTCAAGCCGGTCGGCCTGACCCAGACGGTCAACCGCTGGATCGTCGGCGCGCTGACCGAGGCCGCCCGCAAGGTCGCCGACTCCATCGACGCCTACAAGTTCAACGAGGCCGCCAACACCGCCTACCAGTTCACCTGGGGCACCTTCTGCGACTGGTACCTGGAGTTCACCAAGCCGATCCTGAACGGTTCGGACGAGGCGGCCATCGCGGAGACCCGCGCGACCACCGCCTGGGTTCTCGACCAGATCCTGCACGTCCTCCATCCGCTGATGCCCTACATCACGGAAGAGCTGTGGGAGCAGCTGTCGCCCGACCGGGCCAACCGCCTGATCTCCGCCGGATGGCCGGAGTACGGCGCCGACCTGATCGACCCGGCCGCCCGCGACGAGATGGATTGGGTGGTGCGCCTGATCTCGTCCGTCCGCTCCATGCGCTCGGAAATGAACGTCCCGCCGTCCGCCCAGATCGAGTTGAAGCTGAAGGACGCCGGGCCGGAGAGCCTGAAGCGCCTCGACACGCACCGCGACCTGATTCTGCGCATGGGCCGTCTGGCCGGCGCCGAGCCGCTGTCCGGCCCGGTGCCCAAGAGCGCCGTTCAGGCCGTCCTCGACGAGACCACGCTGATCCTCCCGCTGGAGGGCATCGTGGATCTGGAGAAGGAGCGCGCCCGCCTGACCAAGGAGGTCGAGAAGCTGTCGGGCGAGATCAAGAAGATCGACGCCAAGCTGTCCAACGAGCAGTTCGTCGCCAAGGCCCCCGAGGAGGTCATCGAGGAGCAGCGCGACCGCCGCAAGGCCGCCGAACAGGCCCGCGACAAGCTGCAAAAGGCGCTGGAGATGCTGGCGGCGTAAAGCGCCGGCGAAGGCTGGGAAGGAAAGGGCAGGGGCCTCGGCTCCTGCTCCTTTTCGTTCAGACGCATTCCCGATTCGGCCGCCAGCCGGGGCATGGCGCCCTTGATCCGGCGCAATGACCGGAACCCCCAATTCCGGTGCCCATGGAAATCTTCGCCAGCATGGCCGGATATCCTATTGTTGGCGTGCGGAACCATACCCCGGCGCTCACGGCGCTGCGGTCGTGTGTCCTCGTCGGTTCTGGTGCGTCGGCTGCGCCGGGCAGGAAAGGGAGGGTCGGCGCTTGTCCTTTGTCCTATCCAAACTCTTCTGGGCCGTGGCGGCGCCCGGCAACTTTCTGATCCTCGTTCTCACCATTGGCACCGCGCTGCTGTTCACGCGCCGCCGCGCAACGTTGGGGCGGCGGCTGGTCGCGGGGGCGGCCCTGGGCTTCCTGGCGATCACCTTCACGCCGCTGTCGTCCCTCGTGGCGCTTCCCCTGGAGGAGCGGTTCGAGCGGCCCGCCTTGCCGGACCGTGTGGACGGGATCATCATGCTGGGCGGCGCGGTCAACCCGCCGCTGGCGCTTGACCGGGGGGAGCCCTCGGTCAACGAGGCCGCCGAACGGATTCTGGCCTTCGCCGACCTGATCCGCCGCTATCCCCAGGCGAAGGCCGTCTTCACCGGCGGATCCGGGCGGCTGTTCGGTCAGGAGTTGCGGGAGGATTTCGTCGCCCGCGACGCGCTGCGCCAGGCCGGCATCGACCCGGCCTGCGTGACCTTCGAGAACGAATCGCGCAACACCTGGGAAAACGCCCTGTTCAGCCAGCGCCTCGTCACGCCGAAGCCAGGCGAAACCTGGCTGCTCGTCACCTCGGCGATCCACATGCCGCGTTCGGTGGGCATCTTCCGCCGCATCGGCTGGGAGGTCGTGCCGTACCCCGTCGATTACCGCACCCGCAAGGGCGCGCGCCCCTATGTCCGGTTCGAATTCGACAAACAGATCGAAACCCTGCACGACTCCTTGCGCGAATGGATCGGCCTCGTTTCCTACCGCATTTTGGACCGCACGGACGCCTTGTTTCCCAGTCCACGATGACTTTGGTGAGACGCGGGCGGTGCCGTATTGGCGTCCGGTGGTAACTCGGTTAGAGTGCGGCCACTAAATCTTGCGGGGCGGTTCGATGCGGCGTGGGCCTATGCTGAGAGGCACGATGGTGCTCCTTGGGGCATTGTCGCTCGCCGCGTGCGCGCAAAGGCCACCGGCCTCCTCTTCAGGGTTGCCGACCAGCGGCATCTACAAGATCGGCAAGCCCTATCAGGTCGCCGGCGTCTGGTACTACCCGGCCGAGGATTTCACCTACGACGAAACGGGCATCGCCTCCTGGTACGGCCCGGACTTCCACGCGAAGGCCACCGCCAACGGCGAGATCTACGACCAGAACGAACTGACCGCCGCCCACAAGACGCTGCCGATGCCCAGTCTGGTGCGCGTCACCAACCTGGACAATGGGCGCTCCGTCGTCGTGCGCGTCAACGACCGCGGCCCGTTCGCCGCCGGCCGCATCATCGACCTGTCGCGGCGCGGCGCGCAGCTTCTGGGATTCGAGGGCAACGGGATCGCCAAGGTCCGCGTCCAGATCCTCGCCGAGGAAAGCCGCGCCATCGCCGCCGCCGCCCGCCAGGGCACGCCCCCGGCGATCCTGGCCGAGACCGACGGCCCGCCGCCCAAGGCCGCGCCGCGCGGCCGGGTCGAGGCCGCCGAGGGACCCGCGCTCGCCAAGCCGACGCCCGGCGCGATCACCGGCACGCCGGTCCCGCCGCCGGCCACCGTAGCGGGCGCGGTAAAGGAGGGACGCTTCGTCCCGGCCCCGGTCGTGGCGGAACTGCCGGTGAAGCCGCGCGAGCAGCTCTACGTGCAGGTCGGCGCCTTCGGCACCGCCGACAACGCCGCCCGCGTGCGCGCCCGGCTGGCCTCCATCGGCCAGCCGGCCAGCGTGAGCCCGACCGGCTCCGGCAAGCAGAAGCTCCAGCGCGTGCGGGTCGGCCCGCTGGACAGCGTTGACCGGGCCGACGCCGTCCTGAACCAGATTCTTCAGGCCGGCCTTACCGACGCCAAAATTGTGGTCGATTGAACGCGCTCGTCACCCGAGCGCTCTAGTGTTTCGAAGGGAGTTGTCATGGTCGCTGTCGTCCGCACCCGCGTCGCCCGCACCCGTCTCGCCGTGGGCCTGTCGGTTGCGCTGTTCGCGGTTGGGCTGGGCCCGGTGGCTCACGCCGCCAACATCGACACCATCGCCAAGCAGGCGATCCTGGTGGACGTCACGTCGAACACCGTGCTGTTCGACAAGAACGCCGACCAGCGCATGCCGCCGTCGTCGATGAGCAAGATCATGACGATGTACATGGTCTTCGAAGCCATCAAGGAAGGCCGCCTGTCGCTGGACAGCACGCTTCCGGTGACGGAGCGCGCGTGGCGCATGCAGGGCTCCAAGATGTTCGTGGAGCTGCACAACAACATCAAGGTGGACGACCTTATCAAAGGCGTCATCGTGCAGTCAGGCAACGACGCCTGCATCGTCCTGGCCGAAGGTCTGGCCGGCTCCGAACAGTCCTTTGCCGAGCGCATGACCAAGCGCGCGCGGGAACTGGGGCTGAAGGACACCAATCTGACGAACGCCACCGGATGGCCCGACCCCAACCACTATATGACGGCGCGCGATCTTGCCATCCTGGCCGAGCGCCTCATCAAGGACTTCCCCGAATACTACCACTACTATTCGATTCGGGAGTTCAAGTACCACGGCATCAACCAGGGCAACCGCAACCCGCTGCTCTATCGCGGCATGGGCGCGGACGGCATGAAGACCGGCCACACCGAGGCCGGCGGCTACGGCCTGACGGCGTCGGCGGAGCGCGACGGGCGCCGCCTGATCCTGGTGGTCAACGGCCTGCCCAGCATGCAGTCGCGCGCCGACGAATCGGCCCGTCTGATCGAGTGGGGCTTCCGCGAGTTCGCCACCTACGCCCTGTTCAGGGCCGGCGAGACGATCGAGCAGGTCCCCGTCTGGCTGGGCGCCGAGGACACCGTCCCGGTCACCGTGCCGGAGGACATGCGGGTAACGATGGCCCGCGCCGAACGCGGCGGTATGAAGGTGTCCCTGGTCAGCAACGCGCCCGTGGCCGCCCCGATCAAGAAGGGCGATGTGGTCGGCAAGGTGGTGATCACCGCCCCCGGCTTCCCCGGCAAGGAGGTGCCGGTGGTGGCCGCCCAGGACGTGGAGAAGCTCGGCTTCGTCGGCCGCGCGCTCGCCGCCGCCAAGTACCTCGTGTTCGGCGCCAAGACCTGATAACCAAGGCGTCGGTATTCGACGATTGAGGGCAGGGGCATGACGCGCGGACGGTTCATCACGCTGGAAGGCGGGGAAGGGGCGGGCAAGACCACCCAGATCCGCCTGCTTGCCGACGCGCTGTCCGCCTGCGGCATCGACGTGGTGCTGACCCGGGAGCCCGGCGGCTCCCAGGGCGCGGAGGAAATCCGCGCCCTGCTCGTCTCCGGCGAGACGGGCCGCTGGGGTCCGGTGACCGAGGCGCTGCTGCACACCGCCGCCCGCCGCGACCATCTGGAACGCACCGTCTGGCCGGCGCTGGACGCGGGCCGCTGGGTCATCTGCGACCGCTTCTTCGACAGCACCATGGCTTACCAGGGCTACGGCCTCGGCCTCGGCCGCGACCTGATCGCCGCCCTGCAAGCGACCGCTCTGGGTGATTTCCGGCCCGATCTCACGCTGATCCTCGACCTGCCCGTGGAGACCGGCCTTGCCCGCGCCAACGCCCGCCGTGGCGGCGAGGACCGGTACGAGCGCATGGACCTGGACTTTCACCGCCGCCTCCGCGACGGCTTCCTCGACATCGCCGGGCGGGAGCCGGACCGCTGCGCCGTCATCGACGCCGCGCACCCGGTGGAGACCGTGCAGGCCCGGATTCTCGACATCGTGACACGGCGGCTGGGAGTGACCATCTCCTCTTGATCCTCGGACCGGGAGATGGTCATGCCGCGCAAGGCGACCGCAGGCCCCGCTTTCCTTTTCGCCGCCCTGGCGGCCGCGCTCCCGGCCCGGGCGGCCCCGGAAGACGCCATCGGACTCTGGCGGACCGCCGACCGGCAGGCGGCCATCGAGATCACGCCCTGCGACCCCAGCCTGTGCGGCCGGCTGATCTGGTATGTGGAAACGCGCACCGGCCCCGATGCCGGGCTCGACAGCAACAATCCTGACGAACGCCAGCGCGGTCGCCCCTTGTGCGGGATCCCCATGCTCGGCGGCTTCCAGCGTGAGGGAGAGGGTTGGGCGGACGGCTGGGTCTACGACCCGAAATCGGGCGACACCTACAGCGGCACCATCACGCCGGAAGGCCGGGACCGCCTTCGCCTGCACGGCTACATCGGCATCCCCTTGTTCGGCCGCACCGAAATCTGGAGCCGTGCCCCCGCCGACCAGCAACGCTGCCGCCTGCCGGAATGAATCGAGAGGGTGGATCCCGGCGCGCGAATCCGCCACTGTGACCGCCGTTCCCACCGTCATCGAAAAAGGTTTTCCGAGGTGAGCCGAGCCCGCGCGCCGGAGCCGGTGGTCGAGGAGGACGCCCTCGCCCCGCGCCGCAACCCCGACCTGACCGGCCACGAGGAGGCCGAGCGCCTGCTGCTGGAGGCCTGGAACTCCGGCCGGCTGCCGCACGCCTGGCTGATCGGCGGCCCGCCCGGCATCGGCAAGGCGACGCTGGCCTTCCGCTTCGCCCGCTTCGTCCTCGCCCAGGGGCAGGCCGCGTCCGAATCCAGCCTGTTCGGCGCGCCCGAGCCACCCGCCACGCTGGCACTCAGCCCCGAACACCCGGTCTTCCGCCGCGTCTCCTCGGGCGGCCACGCCGACCTGCTGACGGTCGAACGCCAGCGCGACGAGAAGCGCGACCGGCTGAAACGCGACATCGCCGTAGACGACGTGCGCAAGATTGGCCCCTTCCTGCGCAAGACCGCCGCCGAGGGCGGCTGGCGCGTCGCGGTCATCGACGGCGCGGATCGCATGAATCTCAGTGGTTTGAACGCCATTCTTAAGATTTTGGAGGAACCGCCGCCCGGCGCCCTGCTCCTGCTGGTCAGCGACAACCCCGGCGGCATGCTGCCGACCATCCGCTCGCGCTGCCGCAAGCTCAATCTTAACCCGCTGCCTGAGGAAACCGTCCTCAACCTCTTGGAAAAACACGAACCAGGCATCCCCGCCAACGACCGTGCCGCGCTCGCCCGCCTGTCCGAAGGCAGCATCGGCCGCGCCATCGACCTCGCCAACGCCGGCGGGCTCGACCTGTACCGCGAACTGATCGGGCTGCTCGGCACGCTGCCGCGTCTGGACATCGCCGCCGCCCATGCGTTCGGGGACAAGCTGACCCGCAAGCAGGACGACGGCCTGTACGACACCGCCACCGAACTGCTCGTCTGGTGGCTGGCGCGCTTCGCCCGTTCGCTGGCGCGCGGCGCCTGGCCGGCGGAGGTGGTGCCGGGCGAGGCGGCTTTGATGACCCGCCTGGCCAACGCCCGCGGCCTTGAACGTTGGGTGGAGGTGTGGGAAAAGGTCCAACGCCTCTTCGCTCGTGCGGAATCCGCCAATCTCGACCGCAAACAGGTGGTCCTGAACGCGCTCGCGACGCTCGAAGCGGCTGCGGGTTAAGAGAAACCCCCTATATACCTGTTCCGGCGCGCGCGCCGGGCCGACGAACCCTCGGGAGAGCACCGACCATGGCCGGGTCGAAGACCTATTACCTGACGACTCCGATCTACTACGTGAACGACGTGCCGCACATCGGGCACGCGTACACGACGCTCGCCTGCGACGTGCTGGCCCGCTTCATGCGCCTCGACGGCTATGACGTGAAGTTCCTCACCGGCACCGACGAGCACGGCCAGAAGGTCGAGAAGTCGGCGATGAACGCCGGCATCGCCCCGCAGGAGTTCACCGACCGCGTGTCGCAGAACTTCCGCGACCTCGTGCAGCTGATGAACTTCTCCAACGACGACTTCATCCGCACGACGGAGCCGCGCCACATCAAATCCGTCCAGGAACTCTGGCGCCGCCTGGAGGCCAACGGCGAGATCTATCTGGGATCCTACGCGGGTTGGTACTCGGTCCGCGACGAGGCCTTCTACGGCGAGGACGAGTTGACCACGAACGCGGCGGGCAAGAAGATCGCCCCCACGGGCGCCGAGTGCGAATGGGTGGAGGAACCGTCCTACTTCTTCCGCCTGTCCGCCTGGCAGGACCGCCTGCTGGAGTTCTATGAGAAGAACCCGGACTTCATCGCCCCGGCCGGCAAGCGCAACGAGGTCGTCGCCTTCGTGAAGTCGGGACTGAAGGACCTGTCGGTCAGCCGCACGACCTTCAAGTGGGGCATCCCGGTTCCCGGCAACCCCGACCACATCATGTATGTGTGGCTGGACGCGCTGGCCAACTACATCACCGCCGTCGGCTTCCCGGACGAGAGCGGGGAGTACGCCAAGTACTGGCCGGCCAACCTGCACATGGTCGGCAAGGACATCCTGCGCTTCCACGCCGTCTACTGGCCGGCCTTCCTGATGGCCGCGAATCTGGCCCCGCCGAAGCGCGTCTTCGCGCACGGCTGGTGGACCATCGAGGGCCAGAAGATGTCGAAGTCGCTGGGCAACGTCATCGCGCCGGAAACGCTGGTCACCACCTACGGCCTCGACCAGACGCGCTATTTCCTGCTGCGCGAGGTGCCGTTCGGCAACGACGGCGACTTCTCGCACAAGCAGATGGTCAACCGGATCAACGGCAACCTCGCCAACGATTACGGCAACCTCGTGCAGCGCTCGCTGTCGATGATCAACAAGAACTGCGGCGCCGCCGTGCCGCAGCCGGGTGACTTCACCGACGCCGACAACGCGCTGCTGGGCGCCGCCCACAACCTGCTGCCCATCGTCCGCGCCGAGATCCAGGCCCAGGCATTCCACAAGGCTCTGGACGCCATCTGGGCCGTGGTCGGCGACGCCAACCGCTATGTGGACGAGCAGGCGCCCTGGGCGCTGAAGAAGACCGATCCCGCGCGGATGGGCACCGTGCTCTACGTGCTGGCCGAAACCATCCGCCACCTCGCCATCCTGACC
>JAEZID010000309.1 GCA_023416195.1 Pseudomonadota bacterium
CCTGCACCCCATCCGCCGCATCGCGACGCTGGAGGAGGTGTCGGCCGTCGTCTGCTTCCTGGCCGGGCCGCAGGCGGGCTACATGACCGGCGGCGTGATCGATGTGGCCGGGGGCGTGCAGGTCTGACCGCCATCTCGACGATTGCGCGGTCGTGCCCATCGACGACGAGCCCTTTGCAGGGTTCCGTTGGCGCTCGGGTGTGAAGGCGGGCGGCGCCTGAAGGCGTCGTCCGCATCGCTTTCCCGATGCCGTTCGTTGCTTCCGGGCTTGTTCTCGGGCCGGAATGGTGTCGGGCTACTCGGTGTAGCGCTCTTCCTTCCAGGGATCGGCGTCGCTGTGGTAGCCGCGCACCTCCCAATAGCCGCGCCGGTCCTCCGCGATCAGCTCGATCCGCTTCACCCATTTGGCGCTTTTCCAGAAATACAGCTTGGGCACGACGACCCGGACGGGGCCGCCGTGATCGCGGCTGATCGGCTGGCCTTCCCAAGCGGTGGCGAGCAGCGCGTCCTCCGCCGCGAAGGCCTCCAGCGGCAGGTTGGTGGTGTAGCCGTCCGACGAATGGCAGACGACGAAGCGCGCGTCCGGCTTGGGCTTCACGACGGACAGCAGGTGGCGGGTGCCGACGCCCTCCCAATGGTTGTCGTAGCGCGACCATGTGGTGACGCAGTGGATGTCGGAGACGAAGCGCTCCTGCGGCTGGGCCTGGAGGTCCTCCCAGCGCCACGCGATCGGGTTTTCGACCAGCCCGTCCACGGTCAGCGTCCAGTTCTCCGTCGTCACGCGCGGCACGACGCCGAGGTCGAGCACCGGCCAGTCCTTCACCAGCCGTTGGCCGGGCGGCAGCCGGTCGCGCGCCGGGTCGGCGGTCGTGCCGGTCAGCCCCCGGCCCTCGCGCGCCCACGTCTCCTTGGTGGCGACGAGCTTCTCGCGGATCGCTCCGTCCTTCCCGATCTCGCCCTCATTCTCGCCCTCGTTCTCCTCGGCCATGGCGTCCTCGTGCTGCGCGGTGATTGGGGACAGGGCTGGATGCAGGTTAGCACGGATGTCCCAGCCGGTTTTGCTCAAGGACACTTTTGTTCAAGGACACGGCGCCTGCGGGAAGGTCGTCCCAAAAAGGTTCGAAAGGCCTCGGGTTGGCAAGCGAAAGGGGGCGGGCTAACCTCGCTGTCCCGCGAGATGCTGAAAAAACGGATAGGACACGGATGCTTCGCGCACGCACCCCCCGGCCGGGTGGGTTGGGGATCGGCGGGTTCGCCGCCATCCTGCTGCTTCTGGTCATGAGCCTTCCCCTGCCGGCGCTGGCCGCCGGTCCGGTCCCCGGAATGCCGGCCGCGGCACCCGCCGCGCCGGCCGCCGAACCGGCCGCCGAGCCGGCCGCTTCTGCGGAACCGACGGCCGAGCAGCTCACCGCCATGGTCACGACCCTGGAGGATCCCGCCGCCCGCGCCCGGCTGGTCGAGCAGCTGAAGGCGCTGATCGCGGCGCAGAAGGGGCTGGACCAGGCGAAGGCCGAGGAAGCGCCGGTGGAATCCCTGCCGGAGACCATCGGCGCGCGGGCGCTGTCCTTCCTGGCGGAACGCATGGACGTGCTGAGCCACCAGCTGGTCCAGGTCGCCAACGTGTTCAAGGAACTGCCGGGCGCCGTCGAGTGGCTGCACCGGCAGGCCGAGGATCCCACGGCCCGCGACCGCTGGGCGCAGATCGGCATCCAGCTCACCATGATCCTGGTGGCCGGCGGCATCGTCGAACGCTTCGTCATGTGGCTGCTCGCCCGCCCGCGCCGGGCGCTGGCGGCGCGCCGGGCGCCGAACACGCTGGTCCGGGTGCCGCTGCTGTTCGGCCGCGCGCTGCTGGAACTGGCCCCCATCGCCGCCTTCATCGTCGTCGGCTACGGCATCCTGTCGGTCAGCGAGCCGGGGCCGCGCGTGCGGCTGGTGGCGCTCGCCATCATCAACGCGACGGTGATCCTTCAGGTGCTGCTGGTCGCCGTCCGCATCGCCATCGCGCCGGACGCGCCAAACCTGCGGCTGATCCGCATGGGCGATGCCAACACCGTCCGGCTGTACGTGTGGATCCGCCGCCTCGCCGCCGTCGGGGTGTACGGCTACTTCATGGCCGAGGGCGCCTATGTGCTGGGCCTGCCGCTCGGCGCGTACGGCGCGCTGCTGAAGCTGCTCGGCCTCGCGCTGGCCGGCATGCTGATCGCGCTGATCCTCCAGAACCGCCGCGCCGTGGCCGAATGGATGCACGGCAACCCGCTGTCCGGCGACGGCGATCCGGTGGCGACCGAAGCGCGGGAAGCCGAAGGGCAGGGGGCCGTCTTGCGCTCCGCCCGGCGGCGCTTTGCCGACATCTGGCATGTGCTGGCCATCATCTACGTGGTGGTGACCTTCGGCGTCTGGGTGCTGAACGTCTATGGCGGGTTCGAGTATCTGGCGCGGGCCACCGGCATCACCATCGCCGTGGCCGTGGCCGCGCGGCTGCTGGTCAACGGCATCAACCGGGCGCTGCGGCGCGGCCTGCGCATGGGGGCCGAGACGCGCGCCGCCCTGCCGCAGTTGCAGGAGCGCGCCAACCTCTACATCCCGATCCTGCACAGGGCCGTGAAGACGGTCATCTGGGTCGTCGCCCTGATGATGATCCTGTACGGGTGGGGCATCGACACGCTGGCCTGGACCGAAATCCCGCTCGGCCGGCGGATCGTCGGCAGTGCTGTGTCCATCGCGCTTCTGCTGGTCGGCGCCGTGGTGGCGTGGGAGATCGTCAGCGCGCTGATCGAGCGTTTCCTGGCCTCCACCGACCGCAACGGCACGCGCATCGAGCGCAGCGCCCGCGTGCGCACGCTGCTGCCGCTGCTGCGCAACGCCTTCCTGGTGGTTCTGGTCACCATGGTCTCGCTGATCACCCTGTCGGAGCTGGGCGTCAACATCGCGCCGCTGCTGGCCGGTGCGGGCGTGGTCGGTCTGGCGGTCGGTTTCGGTTCCCAGACCCTGGTCAAGGACATCATCACCGGCCTGTTCATCCTGTTCGAGGACAGCATCTCCATCGGCGACGTGGTGGACGTCGGCGGCGGGCATTCCGGCGTGGTGGAGGCCCTGTCCATCCGCTCCATCCGCCTGCGCGACGGCTCGGGCGCGATCCATTCGGTGCCGTTCAATTCGGTCACCACGGTCAAGAACATGTCGAAGGACTTCTCCTACGCCCTGTTCGAGGTGCGCGTGTCCTACCGCGAGGATCCCGACCGCGTGATCGAGGTTCTGAAGGAGGTCGGCAACGGCCTTCAGACCGACCCGCAGTTCGCCCCCGACATCCTGGTGCCGCTGGAGGTGATGGGCCTGGACAAGTTCCAGCAGGACTCCACGCAGCTGATCACGGCGCGGTTCAAGACCCGCCCGACCAAGCAGTGGGGCGTCTCGCGCGAGTTCAACCGCCGCATGAAGAAGCGTTTCGACGAGCTGGGCGTCGATGTCCCGACCGGCGCGATGCAGCTGGTCGTCGGCAGCGGCCATCCGGACCGCGCGCTGGCCGAGGCGTTGAGCCAGGGCTCCTGATCGCCCGCGTCCCGGTCCCCTTTCCGCGCCGAAGGCGTGCGGGAGGGGACCGTGGACGTCACGCCGCCGGTTCGAGCACGCCTTCGCGCGACAGGACGGTGACGAAGGCATCGACCACGCGCGGGTCGAAATGCTTGCCGGCCTCGGCGCGGATCAGGTCCATGACGGCGTCGAGGTCCCACGCCTCCTTGTAGGGGCGGCGGTGGAGCAGGGCGTCGTAGACGTCGGCCACGGCGACGATGCGGCCGGACAGCGGGATGGCGTCGCCGGACAGGCCCTTGGGATAGCCCGACCCGTCGAACTTCTCGTGGTGGCTTTCGGCGATCTCGGCGCCCAGCGTCAGGTAGCTGCGCCCGCCGACCGTGCCGGAGGCGTCGCGCAGGATGCGCCCGCCGATCGAGGCGTGCTCGCGCATCTGGCGCATCTCGTCGGCGTCCAGCTTGCCGGGCTTGCGCAGGATGCTGTCGGGGATGCCGACCTTGCCCACGTCGTGCAGCATGCTGGCCATGCCGATCAGCTCGCAGAACTGGTCGTCCACCAGCGCGCCGAAGGTGCCGCAGGCCTGAAGCTCCCGCGCGATGGCGGTGGCCCAGCGGCCGATGCGCTTGACGTGGTCGCCGGTGACCTCGTCCTTGTACTCGGCCAGCTTGCCCAGCGCGTGCACGGTGGCCGCCTGGGCCAGCCGAAGCTGCTCGTACAGGAAGACGTTGTCGAAACCGACCGCGACCTTGCCGCAGAAGATCTCGACCAGCCGCCGGTCCATGTCCGACAGCGGGCCGTGGCCCCAGATGACGATGACGCTGGGCGTGTGGTTGCGCGAGCGGAAGGCCACGACGCTGTAGTCGTCGCGGTAGGCGTTGCTCTGGTCGCGGAGCGCGTTCCGGACGTCGGTGTACACGGCCTCGTGCACGACGGCGCGCACCGGCCGGCCGACCGTCCCCTGGAACAGGCCGGACGCGGCCAGCACCTCGGCGTCGGCGTGGCCGTCGAACCCGTCGCCGTCCCGCAGGGTGCACAGGAAGGAGCCCTGCGCGCCCGACAGCAGCGAGCCCATCTGATGCACCACCCCCTCCACGAAGCGCGTCAGCGAGCGCTGTTCGAACAGGGTGGCGGCGGCGTCCACGATCTTTTCCAGGCCCTGGCGGCTCTGCTCGATGGCGGAGATGTGCTGGTAGGAGCGCAGCGCCGCCACCGTGGCGGTGAACAGCTTCTGCGCGGTCAGTTCGCTCTTCGCCTTGTAGTCGTTGATGTCGTAGGCGACGATGACCTGCCGTTCCGGCGCCTGGCCCGGCTGGCCGGTGCGCAGGATGATGCGGACCTGGCGGTTTTCCAGCTCCTCCCGGATGAAGCGGACGACGCGCAGGCCGGCGTCGTCGGTCTCCATCACCACGTCCAGCAGGACGGCGGCGATGTCGGCGTGCGCCTTCAGCAGCTCGCGCGCTTCGATGCCGGAATGGGCGGACAGGAATTGCAGGGGACGGTCGTCGAAGATGACGTCGCCCAGCACCACGCGGGTGATCGCGTGCACCTCGTAATCGTCATCGACGATCAGGATTTTCCAAGGCGTCGCGGTGCGCCCGTGGGGCGTGGAGTCCCGTGAATCCTCGTCGGCGAACAGCAGGTCGTCGCTGTCGTCCTGGATGTCCGCCATGGAAGCCGCTCCCGCCTGCCCGATTCAGAATGCACGCGCGCCCGCGCGCACCATTTTTCGGCTTGGCACGCGACGATTGTCAACCATTCCCATGTGCGACACGTAGGGCGCGCAACGTTCCGCGACGCCGGATGTTGTCCCGGAGTCGAACACCGCGCGCGCTTACGGCTTTCGAGGTACCGCCAAAGCTCGCCGGATCGAGCGGGTGGGGGGATTGCGGCAATCGTCCATCGGCGAGTCAATCAGAGGACAAAGCCGACAGAGCATCCTGCCCGAAATGGGGCGCCGTCTCATCACGACAGAGGCATCACGAAGGGGGAAGGCATGATTCCGGACGCCTGGGACATCGAGTCGCGCGAAGGGGCGCTGACCGTGGCCCGTCACATCATCGAAACGGGGTGCGTCCGGTACGATCCGGACCATCTGTGCTGCCACGGGTCGGGGCTGGTCAGCCCGGTCCATGTGGAGGGGCGCCGCCTGCTCTCCTACCCGGCGCTGCGCAACGAGGTGATCGACTTCGCCGTGCGCATGATCGAGCAGGAGGTCGGCGCCCGCGAACTGGACGCCATCGCGGCGGCGGAAGGGGCGGGTGTGGCCTGGGCGACGCTGATCGCCGACCGGCTGGACCTGCCGGTCATCTTCGTGCGCAAGGAGCCGCCGGAAGGGCAGGAGTACAAACACCGCATCGAAGGCCGGGTGGAGCGCGGCTGGCGCGTCCTGCTGGTCGAGCAGTTGGCCACCGACGGGCATCGCAAGGTCCGCTTCGCCGCCCCGCTGAAGGAGGCGGGCTGCGACGTGCGTGACCTGTTCGTGCTGTTCCAGTACGGGATCTTCGACGAGATCCACGAACATCTCGCCCCGCTCGGCATCACCATGCACGCGCTGGCGACCTGGTGGGACGTGCTGGAGATGGTCAACCAGGGCCATTACCTGGACGGCGCGGCGCAGGGCGAAATCCACGCCTTCCTCCACGATCCCAAACGCTGGACCGCCCAGCATCAGGGGGGCCAGCATCAGGGGAAGGGAAAAGGGAAGGGTAAGCGGGTGGCGTGACGAGAATCTCCCTCTCCCGTCTCCGGAAGAGGGGAATTGGAAACTCACTCTCCCGCCACGCGCACCCACTGGCCGGCGCGGGAGGGTTCCTGGACGCGGGCGGCCAGGACGGCGGCGGCGTAGGGCACGGCGAGCAGGACTTGCAGACCGGCCCAGGCCAGAGCCTCCCAGTTCGGCTGTGTCCAGTCCACCTCGTGCAGCGCCTCCAGGAAGGGCAGCTGGCCGTAGATCAGCGATTCCAGCGGCACGACGCCCTCGGCCAGGACGGTCAGCGCGGCGCCCAGCAGCAGCGCCCCGGCCAGCGCCGCTTCGACCGGCAGGCGGCGGACCGCCGCGCACAGGCTGCGCGCCGGGATGTCGGCCACCGGCATGGCCGGGCGGAACAGCGCGCCGATGCCGAAGGCG
>JAEZID010000335.1 GCA_023416195.1 Pseudomonadota bacterium
GGCACAGGTGGCGCTGTTGTTGGACCAGCTGGGCCAGCACGCCGCCGCCGTCCGGCAGGCCCAGCGCCAAGGCGCGCGCGAAGCCGGGCAAACTGTCCGCCACCCGGCCCGCCTCCTTCAGGGTCAGCCCCAGATTGGCCTGCGCCTCGGCCAGATCCGGCCGCAGAACCAGGGCGTTGCGGAAGCAGACGAGCGCGGCGTCCAGCCGTCCCCGCTCCCGCAGCACGCCGCCGAGGTTCAGCCACACCGGCACCAGCCCGGCGTCGATGCCGAGCGCCCGGCGCAAGGCGGCCTCCGCTTCGTCCAGCCGCCCCATCTGGTGCAGCATGGCGCCCTGGTTGCAGGGGGCACCCGCGAAGCCCGGCATCAGCCGGCCGGCCTCGCCATAGGCGTCGGCGGCCTCGCCGACCCGGCCCAGCGCCTGGAGCGTCACGCCCAGGTTGAAGTGGTTGCCCCCGAACCCCGGCAGCCACGCCACCGCCCGGCGGTGGTGTGCCAGCGCCTCGTCCAACCGGCCCTGCCGGCGCAACGCCTCGCCGAGGTTGGAGCGGGCCACCGCCTCCTCCGGCGTTCCGGCCTCGCCCAGTGCGTCGAGCGTGGCGAACAGCCCGGCCAGCGCCCCGGCGTCGCCCGGATTCTTGCCGAGCGTCTGCCGGTGCGCCTGAAGCCGGCGGCGAAGGTCGGACGGAGGAGACATGCCGGCGCCCTTACTTGCGGACCCAGCGGCCGGGGGCGGCTTCGACGAACTGCCCCGGCGGCGTCCGCTCGACGAGCTGCTTGCCGGCCACCGCCTGGACCTGTTCGAGCGTGGTGCCGTTGCTCTTGGCGATGTCGCGATAGCGGGCGAGGCGTTGGGCGTTGACCTGCTGGACCAGCCGTTCGGCCGAAGCCGGCGCGCCGGGCAGGAAGCCGACCAGCCCGTCCGGCCGCTCGCCGATCTGCCCGGCGGCCTTGGCCTGGGCCAGCGCGTCCTGCGCGACGGCCGGCGCCGACACCGCGACGGTGAGGGCGAGGGAGAGGGCCAGAGCCAGGGAAGCGAACAGACGCGTCATCACTTCGTCCCTCCTGTCGTAGCGGCCGGCGGCAGGCCGAACAGGGCCGGATCCTCGGCGATGGCCTTGTCCAGGTCGCGTTCGACCTTGACCCGGACCTCCTGCTCGATCCGGATGTTCAGGTTGATCTCGATGGGCTTGTCCGGAGCCTCGATCTTGACGGTCGGCGCGCAGGCCGCAAGGCCGGTGGCCGTCAGGCCGAAGACGGCCAAACCAACGATGGCGGCGCGGCGGGGAATGAAGAGAATCGTCATGGGGTCTTTCGTTCGAACTCCGTCATGCGGTCGCGGACCGCGTCGGGGATGCGATAGGCCTCAAGGCTTTGGCGCAGGATACGGTCCAGCGCCCCGCTCACCTTAAGATTAAGCGCGACCGGATAGCCATCGTAGAATGCCGGGTTGGCGCCCCGGATGGCGATGCCGACGCCGAGGTCGCCGCCGGCCTGCCCGTCGATGGTCGCGCGCAGGCTGTCGTAGCGGAAGTCGGTCAGGGCACCCATCAGCAGGTCCGTGGGGCTGCCCTCCGGCCCTTGCAGGAACCCCGGCGGGTCGCTGGGGTCGTAGCGCAGCGTGCCGGGGCCGTCCGCCTCCAGCACCCCGCCGTCGAGGTGAACCTCGTCGCCCGCGATCCGCACCGGCAGGTGGCCGCTGACCGTTCCGGTGGCGTCCAGCCCCTCGACCGCCGCGAGAGCCAGCAGCGGCCCGAGGTGGACGCCCTCGGCCTTCAGGTCGATGGTGCCCTTGAGCCGGTCGGGCGTGATCCCAAACGGCTCGGCCCGGACCAGCCCGCCGGCCCAGTTCCATTCCGCCCGCTCCACGTCGAGCCGCCCGCCGCGCGAGAGGCCGAAGCGGATGGTGCCGTCGGTCAGCGGCAACCCGACGTCCAGCAGCTTGACCGCCAGCGTCTGCCCCTTCGGCACGACCGGCGGATAGAGACTCGACAGTTTGACCACACCGTTGACGCCGCCGACCGCCACCGGCCCGAACCGCCCGGCCACCTCCCTGACAAGAAGGTCGCCCTGCGACATCAGCCCTTCGCCGCCCCACCGGAACCGGGCCTTGAGCGACAGCGTGCCCGCCGCCTCGGAGACCGCCGCACCACCCGTCCAGACGGCAAGCGCGGGCAGCCCCTTGGCCGGCGCCGTCACTGTCGCCTCGCCCTGGTGCTCCGCCCCTTGCCGGGCCATGGACAGGCGAATCGAGGCGGTCGCCGTGCCGTTCGGCGTCACCAGGGTCACGGCTCCATCCTCGGCCCGAAGCTCGCCGACCGGAAATCCATTGGCGGGGAGCCCCGCCCCGCTTCCTCCCTCCCCGCCTTCCAGAAGGGCCAGCCCGGCAAGGCGGACGCCGCCGTCTTTCGCCACATCCAGCCGAACGCGGGCCTTGCTGACCACGACGCGCGCGACGCGGCCGTCGAGCAGGTCCCGCCAAGGGTGGTCGATGGCGACGGTTCCGCCCACAGCCCCAGCCTTGTC
>JAEZID010000339.1 GCA_023416195.1 Pseudomonadota bacterium
CACCCGATCCACTCTCGGCTTTTCACCAGAATAGCTCTGCTTTTCGCATGAACCGCTCTGAGGAAAGGGCTTAACCACCGCAGAATTCCTCACCCACTTTTCGCATCAACGACTCTACGGCGACACCGTGACCGGAACCCGGGGTGAAACAGCACAAAAAGGGCAGGGGCATGGCCATTATCGGGTACGCGCGCGTGTCCACCGAGGACCAGTCGACCGAGGCGCAGATCCTCGACCTCAAGACGTTCGGCTGCACCGCGATCTTCCGGGAAAACGCCTCGGGCGCCGACCGCGAGCGCCCGCAGCTCAAGGCCGTGCTGAACCGGGTCCGGAAGGGCGACACCCTGGTCGTCGTACGCATCGACCGTCTGGCCCGCTCGCTCGCCCATCTGCTCGACGTCATCGACACGCTGGAGCGCAAGGGCGTGGCCTTCAAGTCACTCGGCGATCCGATCGACACCGGCAGCCCGCAAGGCAAGTTCACCCTCCAGATCCTCGGCGCGGTGGCCGAGTTCGAACGCTCCCTGATCCGCGAGCGCACCAAGGCCGGCGTGCGGGCCGCCAAGGCAATCGGCAAGCAGCCGGGCAACCCCGGCCTGATCGCCAAAGACCCGCTCGCCCGGCGGCGCGTCGCACGGGCGCGGGACGACCGCCTGAGCGAGCGGGTCATCGCCGGCGCCGACGAGTTCCTTCCCATCGTGCAGCGTCTGCGGCCCGGCCACCCCTGGGACCGTGTCGTGGACGTCCTCAACACCGCGGTGAAGAAGCGGCCGGGCGACAACCCGGCGCCGTGGACACGCGACGCGCTGATCCGCGCGGTGCGCCGTCTGGTCACCGACGGCTTGGCCGACCCCGGTTTGCTGAAGGCCGCCCCGCGCCGCTCCAAGAAGGCGGTGGCGCAGACCGCGCGTCTGGTGGAACTGGTGGCAACCATCCACAACGCCGCCGAGGGCGACAAGCCCACCTTGGCCCGCATCGGCCGCCAACTGGAGCGCCAGGGGGTCCGCACGGCAACCGGCGCGAAGACCTGGGGGCCGTCGAGTGTCAAGGGACTGCTCGACCGGGCCCGCGAGCAGGGGCTGATCGACCATGAGGACAACACCGCCACGGCATAGAACGGAAGGAAACCAGAACCTTCCCAGCAAACACGACATCCCGATCACAGGCACTGATATGCCGCCAGAGGTTGTTCACCTCCTTTTGCTTCGGCGGTTTCCATAACGCCCATTCTGCACAAAATGCATGTTTTGATGCCTGCCATGACGCGAACATGTTATCCGGTGCCGGCGCTTCTCCTGCCTGATAGGGCTCCACATGTCGCAACATGAACCTTCGCGCCCCGAACTGATTGTTAGCGTCCTTTCCTGGAACGCTCCGCGCTATCTCGCCAACTTGCTGGACAATCTTGCGCACGCGGCGCCCTCTTTGAAGATCCCTTTCAATGTAATTGTGCTTGATCAAGGCGATAGCGAAGACGCCAGAGAGGTGTTAAGGCAAAAATCTATTATGTATTCGCGGTGGCTGACTCCGCTTTATTCAAAAATAAATCATGGATTCTCTGGTGGGCATAACGCTGTTTTTGATTATGCGTGGAGACGATCGGAATTTGACTATTTTGCTGTAGTAAATCAGGATATCTTATTCAATAACGCTGGTTGGTGTGACGACCTTGTCGCAGCGACCAAGGTCCAGCCAGATGTCGCTATCAGCGGACCTGTCGCCCATGCCATCAACTATGAGAAGCTTATGTTTGAGCGTCGGCGGCCCGATGAACTGGCGGGCCGTCAGGCGTTTATTGAAGCTTCTATAGCTCTACTGAGAGCCGACGCTATCTGCAAGGCCGGTCTGTTTGATGAAGAATTCCACCCAGCATATTATGAGGACGCAGACCTATGCTGCCGGTACAGAGCACTGGGGTGGCGTATGGGAATAGTCCCTGTTTCTCATGTTCACCAATATCTTGGTTCTGACAAGAATTCTGCTTCACGTAAAAAGCTTGAGTTTGAGCATCCGGATTGGGTGTCTGTAAACCGCGATCTGTTCTTTAGCCGCTGGTCAAACCCCGCCCCTCTGGTGACCGGAGACGTGCGTAGCGTTTTCCCAAAGGTCTACTTTCCACCGTCTCCATAAACGGATCTTACGGAAAACGACGCTGCATGGTGGCTGGTGACGCGAATTTTGGGGGCGGGCCCCATTGCGAAGCTCAAGAGCGCAATCCTAGGAGCGGGAGCGGGGGAATATATGGTCCATCCGCATTCCCGGTGCAGCGGAATAGCTGGAGCGCCACTGTTCAGACGGCTTGGTCTCGTTTCCCGCCGCAATGAAACAGGCGGATTGAAAAATTGAGCCGCTTCCTTCTCGCTGGATTTCCTCCATTTGCGCCTTAACTCCTAAACGAAGGAGGTAATCACCTATAGATAGACGCCCAAAAGGCGATTTTAACACCTCGTTAACTGCCGTGATGGCTTCATGGGCTTACGAAAAACAAGCCAATCGGGAGTTTTGATAATGAAGACAGCCTCCTCGTCTTATGACATCTTCGTCGCGGCGCAGCTTCACCTGAACGTTTTGGATGAATTCATCGCCATCGCGCAGACGAAGCTGAACGAGACCGTGAACCCCTTCGCCCGTGACAGCCTGAAGGATCTGATCGCCAATCTGACCGAGCAGCGCGACAGCTACGCCGCCTTCGCCGAGCCGGGCATCGCGGTCGCCGCGTGAAGGGAGCCCCCTTCCGCCGAGGGGATGCCGTTCAAGATGGACTGGTTCGCGAGGCCGTGGGCCCTTCACGCCGGTCTCGCCCATCTTGGCTCCAGCCGCCGGCCCGGCCTTGCCGCCGCCTGATCTTCCTGTGACAAGCTTGGGCCGGTGAGACTCCATTAAGCGATAACCCGTCAAAAGCTCCGCATAAACGCGCCAAATGCGCGACAACAGCGGACTTTTGCGGAATGCAGTACGCCCCCTGTTTCTGTGCGCTTTGCTCTGGGCCTTCCGGCCGGTTCCAGAGCGATGCCGAAACAAGCGATCGAGCCTCGTCCGCCGATCTGAGCACCGGCAGTTCCAGCTACAGTGCTTACGGCTGGCGTTGGGGCGGCATGTCCGACGTCGGGAAAACCGCACAGGTCACCTGGAGCTTCGCGGCCAGCAATTACTCCAACCAGCCGGGCGGCGATTACGACACCGCGCTGACCGCCGATCAGAAGGCCGCGACAAGAGCCGCCCTGGCCCGTTGGGAGGAGGTGTGCCGGATCGACTTCGTGGAGGCGAGTGAGGATTCCGCCTCCGTGGATCTGCGCTTCGGTGTCGACGCCCTCGACGGGCAGGACAAGACGCTCGCCCAATGCGGCTACGTCTACAACGGCACCGACTTCGTGCGGGCCTTCATCCGGTTCGATTCCGCCGAGTCCTGGAATTACGCCATCCCCGGCACGGGGGTGTCCGGGCGCTATTCCTTTTACACGGTCGCCCTGCATGAGATCGGCCACGCCATCGGCTTGAGCCACAGCGGCTCGGCGTCCTCGCTGATGGCGCCGATCTACAATGCGTCCTTCGGCGACCTGCAAAGCGACGACATTGCGGGCGGCGTCTATCTCTATGGCGCCCCCGACACGACGCCGGGAGCGGCGCCAAGCGTTCCGGTCACCACCGTCTCCAACGGAGGCGGCTCGCCACAGGCACCATCGCCACTGCCTCCATCTCCCCCGCCGCCTTTGCCGCCCCCGCCCGTGCCCGAGCCGGACGCGCCCACGCGCGTCATCGGCACGAACGAGGCCGACAGCGTGCAGGGACAGGGGGGCGACGACACGATCCTGGGCGGCGACGGAGCCGATACCCTCTGTGGCGCGGGCGGCGCCGATCTGGCTTACGGCAACGCGGGCAACGATGCGCTGTTCGGCAACGCCGGGGCCGACCAGCTGTACGGCGGGCGCGGCGACGACATTCTGTTCGGCGGCCGCGACGACGACCTGCTGAGCGGCGACGACGGCTCCGACGTGGTCGCGGGCGATGCGGGCGACGACACCGTGATCGGCGGCGGCGACGGCGATGCCCTGTCCGGCGGCGACGGCAACGACCTCGTCTTCGGCAACGCCGGCCAGGATCTGCTGTTCGGCAACGCCGGCAGCGACACCCTGTTCGGCGGCGGCGGCGACGACACCCTGTTCGGCGGGGCGGGCGACGACGCGCTGTTCGGCGACCTCGGCAACGACCGGCTGGCGGGCGACCTGGGCAACGACACGCTGACCGGCGGGGCCGGGGCCGATGTCTTCGTCTTTTCCACCGGCGATGGTGCCGACCGCATCACCGACTTCACCGCCGCCGACGGCGACCGCATCGGCCTCGCTCCCGGCCAGGCCTACGGCGTCACCGCCAACGGCGCCGGCGAGGCGGTCATCGTCTTCTCCGACACCCACGCCGTCACCCTCGCCGGCTTGCGGCCGGATCAGGTGAAGTCCGACTGGTTCGCGATCGCGACGGTTTGATCGTGACGGTTTGATCCCGGCGCCACGCAGGTTGCGGGTGGGGCACGGATCGAAATGCCGCGGGCCACGCGCCTTGCCAGGGCCGGCCCTTGGGATCCTACTTCAAGGATTCGCGCCTGGCCTTCGCCGGCTTCACGCTGGATCTGCGGCCGGCCGATCCCAGCGACCCGCCGCGCACCATCTGCATCGTCACGCGCGACCGGGTGGCCGGGATCAGCGTGCTGGCCGTGCCGGGCCCGTAAGGCCTGCCCGAACGCACCGGTCGCCGCAACCCAAACGTTGCAAACCCAAGGACGCGCGCCGGCAGATCTTGGCAAGCGCGCAATCTGCGTCCATACATCAACAAAAAGGATTTTGTGATGCATGAAGCGCGCCCTTTGATTGCGGCCTTGGCCTTGTTGTCGGTGCTGACGGCGGTGCCGGGCGCGTCCGCCGCCTATCCGGACCGGCCGATCACCATGATCGTCGCCTACGGCGCCGGCGGTTCGACCGACGTCACGGCCCGCATGCTGGTCCCCTACATCGAGAAGAACCTCGGCGGCAACGCCCGCATCGAGATCGTCAACAAGGCGGGGGCGGGCGGAGAGATGGGCTTCGCGGCCATCGCGGATGCGGTTCCCGACGGCTACACCATCGGCTTCATCAACACCCCCAACGTCCTGACCATCCCGATCGAGCGCCCGGCCCGCTACGCGCCGGAGCGGATCGACCCGCTGGTCAACATCGTGGACGATCCCGGCGTGATGACCGTGCGGTCCGACAGCCCCTTCCGCACGGTGCCGGAACTGGTGGGCTTCGCCCGGGACAAGCCGGACACGGTCACCGTCGGCTCGACCGGCGTCGGTTCGGACGACCATCTGGCCATGCTCGTGCTGCAGCGGCAGGCCAGGGCGCCGATGAAGCACGTTCCCTTTCCGGGCAGCGCGGAGAACTACCGCGCCATGCTCGGCGGGCACATCCTGGTGTCGGCCATGAATCTGGGCGAGGGACTGCGCGCCCGCCGGTCGGACGATTCCATCGTGCTCGGCGTGATGTCGGGCGCGCGGCCGGACCTGGCGCCCGACCTGCCGACCTTCAGGGAGCAGGGCTACGACATCACCATCGCGGCGCTGCGCGGCATCGGCGCGCCGAAGGGGCTGCCGGCCGACATCCGGACCAGGCTGGTGGAGGCCATCACCAAAGCCGCCGACGATCCCGAATTCCGGGCCGGCGCGCGCGAGACCTTCCAGCCGATCCGCGTCCTCGGTCCCGAGGCCTTCGCGGACGAATTGCGGGGCATGGCCCGCGACTTCCGCGCCCTGTGGGACGCAAACCCCTGGAGCAACCGGTAAGGAAGCGAGCGGAGAGGAGGGCGGAAGAACCGACCCTCCCGCCTTTCCCGTTCACAGCACGATGCCGGCCTTCGCCAGATAGGGCTTCAGGTCCAACACGTCGACGGTGGTCTGGCCGGCGTTCAGCTTCTCGCGGAACGCCTCCTCCATCCGCTCGCGCTCGTCGGCCTTGGCCAGCGTGGCGGCGGCTTCGGCCTGGGGCACCACGACCACGCCGTCGTCGTCGCCGACCACGATGTCGCCCGGCGCCACGATCACGCCCGCGCACACGATGGTCGTGTTCACGTCGCCGGCCGGCTGGGTCTTGGTCGTGCCCTTCATGTTGGTGCCGCGGCAGAAGACCGGGAAGCCCATGTCGCGGATCGCCGCGGCGTCGCGCACGCAGCCGTCGATCACCAGCCCGGCGAGGCCGCGTTGCAACGCCGACGCGGTCAGCACGTCGCCCCAGGGGCCGGCCTCGGTCATGCCCTTGAAATCCACGACCAGCACGTCGCCCGGCTTGGTCAGCGCCATGGCGACGTGGATCATCAGGTTGTCGGTCGGCCCGCAGGCCACGGTCACCGCCGGACCGCACACGCGCATCCCCGGATAGAGCGGCTTGATGGGGAAGGGCAGGGCGCCCTTCCTCCCCATCGCCTCGTGCAGCGTGGCGGGCGACTGGTTCCGGAAGGCGTCGATCAGATCCTGGGCCGGGCGGGCGAAGTCATGGATGACGGTCATTTGAACGCGGACCCTTTCCTTATTCCTTGAAGGCCTCGTCCCGCTGACGGCGGATCGAGGGCAGCACCATCAGCGCCAGAAGCAGCCCGGCGACGGCCAGCAGGCTGCCGCTGATCGGGCGGGTGAAGAAGACGAACGGGTCGCCGCCGGACAGGAGCAGGGCGCGGCCCAGATTCTCCTCCAGCATGGGGCCGAGCACGAAGCCCAGCATCAGGGGTGCCGCCTCGCACTCCAGCTTGCGCAAGGCGTAGCCGAGGATGCCGAACAGCCCCATCAGCAGCACGTTGAAGGCGCTGTTGTTCAGGCTGTAGGTGCCGATGCAGCAGAAGACCAGGATGGCCGGGAACAGATAGCCGTAGGGCACCTTCAGCAGCCGCACCCACAGCCCGATCATCGGCAGGTTCAGGATCACCAGGATCACGTTGCCGA
>JAEZID010000365.1 GCA_023416195.1 Pseudomonadota bacterium
CCATCGACTTCTACACCCGGCTGCTCGGCATGAAGCTGCTGCGCCGCAACGACTATGAAGGCGGGCGCTTCACGCTGGCCTTCGTCGGCTACGGCGACGAGTCGGACACGGCCGTTCTGGAACTGACCCACAACTGGGACCAGGCGGAGCCCTACACCATCGGTTCCGGCTACGGGCACATCGCCATCGGCGTGCCGGATATCTATGCGACCTGCGAGCAGCTGGCCAAGGAAGGCGTGACGATTCCGCGCCCGCCCGGCCCGATGAAGCACGGCAGCACCGTGATCGCCTTCATCGAGGATCCGGACGGCTACAAGGTCGAGCTGATCGAGAAGAAGTAAGGCGCGCCGCGCCTACAGGTTTTTATAGAACAGCACCGTGGCGTGAAAGCTGCCGTCGGCCTCGACCGTGTATCCGGGAATGAGGCCGGCGCGCCGCCAGCCGGTGCGTTTGTAGAATGGCTCTCCGAAGTCGCCCTCCAGGGTGTCCAAAACCAGGAGTGTGCGGCCGAGCGCCCGCGCCCGCTGCTCCGCTTCCGCCATCAGTTGGCGTGCGATTCCCCGACGCCGGTGGGCGGTGTGGACCAGCAACTTCTGCACCTCGGCCCGGTGGACGCCGTTGGGCTTGGTGCACAGGGCCAGTTGCACGCTTCCCAAAACGGTGCCGTTGCCGTCCTGAGCGACCAGCAGACGGTGCGACCCGCCGGCCAGCCGCTCCACGACCGCATCCCAAAAGCTTCGGTTCAGCTCGGGAGACAGCGGGTGGTGGTAGCCGACCGAGGCGCCGCTGGCGACCGCGTCCTCCAGCAGGCTTTCGAGGCCGGTCCGGAGCGGGCCGTCGTTAAGACAGCGGACTTCGGTAATGAACGGAGCGGCTGTTTGGGTGGTCATGGGTCGCCATCGCCATTGTTCGCGTGTGCGGAGCCTGACGTCGTTTCTCACGGCGTGCAATTGACTTCGCAGGAGAGCGGTGTGAGAAATTCTCACGGCAACACACCGGGGCTACGATGCCGCGCCTTCCATTCTCCGCACTTGCCGCCTTTGAGGCGGCCTCCCGGCACGGCAGCATGACGCGGGCGGCCGACGATCTCGGTTTGACACACGGGGCGGTCAGCCGGCAGGTCGGCGACCTGGAGAAGCGGCTAGGTGTCCGGCTGTTTGAGCGCACGCCCAAGGGCCTCATCCTGACCAGCGCTGGGCGCGATCTGGCACGAGCCTGCACCGCCGGGTTCGGTCGGGTGAACGAAAGCTGGGAACGCATCGCCAGCGGTGGCCCGCAGCGACTGCGCATAGCGGCGCCGGCCGCATGGTCCGCGCTGTGGCTGGTTCCAAGGCTTGGGCGCTTCCTGTCCAACTGGCCGGGGCTGCGCCTGGACATCGAGGGCGGAAACTCGGACCGTCCGGCGGAGGCCGAAGCGGGGTGGGCGCTGATCCGCTATGTGCGCGGCGGCGACGGCGTTCCGGACGGAATCAAACTGTCGGAGGAGCCGCTGTTCCCGGTCTGCGCGCCGTCCCTGCGCGACACCCTCCGAGGACCGGAGGACCTTGACCGCCACACGCTGCTGCATTTTCGGGACTCGCCAGACTGGAGTCTGTGGCGAGCGGCAACGGGAGCCGAGAGCATCGACACCGCCCAGGGGCTCAGTTTTTCCGATTCTGTGATGGTGATGCAGGCGGCAATGGCCGGAATTGGCGTGGCGCTGGGGCGGCCGTCGCTGGTCCTTGACGCGCTGGAGTCCGGGCGGTTGGTTTGCCCGTTCGGCCCGGTGGTGAGGATCGGTGATTGCTATGTGCTGACCGCTCCGGCGGAGAATCAAGGGCGGCGGGTGCTACGCGCCTTCCGGTCGTGGCTTCTGGACGAGGCCAAGGCCGACCATAAGCGCTTTGAAGCGCTCGGCATCGGACTGCGGCGAAGAGCCTCTGGCGCGGAGTGAGCTGTCGTGCTTTCATCCGATATCGGATGAATAGAGCGAGGATCGCGCCACCATGCTTCGCCTGTACGACAACCTGTCCTCCGGCAACGGTTACAAGTGCCGCCTGCTATTGCACAAGCTGGGCATTCCCTACGAGCGGATCGAACTGGACATCGACCGGGCGGAGACGCGCACTCCCGACTTTCTCGCCAGGAATCCGAATGGCCGCGTCCCGACCTTGCAGTTGGAGGACGGCAGCTACCTGCCGGAGTCGAACGCGATCCTTTGGTATCTGGCGGAGGGCACGCTCTATCTGCCGGACGACCGGGAGGGGCGGGCGCGGGCGCTGCAATGGATGTTCTTCGAGCAGTACAGCCACGAGCCGAACATCGCCACCGTCCGTTTCTGGATCACCCACCATGTGGAGATGACGGAGGAGCGCAAGCTGGGCCTGGTCACCAAGCGCAAACTCGGCCACGACGCGCTGGGCGTCATGGAGGCGCATCTAAAGGGTCGGGCTTTTTTCGTGGGTGACCGGTTCAGCATCGCCGACATCGCGCTCTATGCCTACACGCATGTGGCGGAGGAGGGCGGGTTCGACCTGTCGGGTTATCCGGTGGTGCGCGCGTGGCTGGACCGCGTAGCGGCGCAGGAGCGGCACATTTCCATTACCCAAGGGTAACTGGCCCATCACCCAGGGATAAAACGGGTCAGATCAGAACGATCCCGGCGATCAGGGCCAGGATCAGCACAATCGCGAAAAGGCGACGGAGCCGCTGTGAAAACGGCGGCTTGTTGTCGTTCGCGACGGGCAGGCCCAGAAGGGCCCGCCGCGCCGGAACGATGTACGCACCGGGGTTGCGGGCGGCCCCATCGGAGCCGCCCATCCCGATATGCGCGGTCGGCCGGTTAGCCACGCTGCGCCAGCGGGACGAAATCCCGCTTGGTCTGGCCGGTGTACAGCTGACGCGGACGGCCGATCTTCTGCTGCGGGTCCTCGATCATCTCCTTCCACTGGGAGATCCAGCCGACGGTGCGGGCCAGCGCGAACAGCACGGTGAACATGCTGGTCGGGAAGCCCATCGCCTTCAGGATGATGCCCGAGTAGAAGTCGACGTTCGGGTACAGCTTCTTCTGGACGAAGTAATCGTCCTCAAGGGCGATCTTCTCCAGCTCCATGGCGATGTCGAGGAGCGGCTCGTCCTTGATGCCAAGCTCGGCCAGCACCTCGTGGCAGGTGTTGCGCATGACCTGGGCGCGCGGGTCGTAGTTCTTGTAGACCCGGTGGCCGAAGCCCATCAGGCGGAAGTTGTCGTTCTTGTCCTTGGCGCGGCGGACGATCTCCGGAATGCGATCGACCGAGCCGATCTCCTCCAGCATCTTCAGCACGGCCTCGTTGGCACCACCGTGGGCCGGACCCCACAGCGAGGCGATGCCGGCGGCGATGCAGGCGAACGGGTTGGCGCCCGACGAACCGGCCAGACGGACGGTCGAGGTCGAGGCGTTCTGCTCGTGGTCGGCGTGCAGGATGAAGATCTTGTCCATGGCCTTGGACAGGACCGGGTTGACCTTGTACGGCTCGCAGGGCGTGCCGAAGGTCATGTACAGGA
>JAEZID010000404.1 GCA_023416195.1 Pseudomonadota bacterium
GATCTGCGCGTCGCCGGCCCGTTGATGGAGGCGGGGGAGGCCGGCCTGTGCGCCTTTGCCCGCGGCATCGTCTGGTGGAACGCGCGGCACCGTTTCTGCGGCGTCTGCGGCTCCCCGGCCGAGAGCGCGGAGGCCGGGCACGTCCGCGTCTGCGCCAACCCGGACTGCGCCACCCACCATTTCCCGCGCACCGACCCGGCGGTCATCATGCTGGTGCACGACGGCGCCGGCCGGATGGTGCTGGGCCGCAACGCCCGCTTTCCGCCGGGCATGCACTCGGTTCTGGCCGGCTTCGTCGAGCCGGGCGAGAGCCTGGAGGACGCCGTCGCCCGCGAGGTGCAGGAGGAGGTCGGGCTGACCGTCACCGACATCCGCTACCATTCCTCCCAGCCCTGGCCGTTCCCGTCTTCCCTCATGCTGGGCTTCAGCGCGCGGGCGGTGGACACGGACATCCGCGCCGATCAGGACGAGCTGGAGACCGCCCGCTGGTTCGACCGCGCCTTCCTGCGGGACCACACCCCCGGCGACGACTTCCGCCTCGCCCGCCGCGACAGCATCGCGCGGCGCATGATCGACGAGTGGGTCGAGGCGGGCGATTGACTGTGTGCGATTGACTGCGGGCGATTGACCGCAGGCCGGGCGTCAGTTCTTCCAGATCGGGTGCGTTGCCCGCACGGGCGATTGGCGGCGGTCGCAGGGGCTGGGGTGCCGTTCGCAGGTGCTGCGATACAGCACGGTCAGAACCTCCGCCCTCTGGACGCGGTTGCGCTGGTTGGCGGCGCACAGGTTGTCCCAGACCATCTGCCGGATCGCCGCATCGCCCCAAGGCTGGTCGAGCAGCGCCGCGCCCTTTTCCAGGGCGGCCGTGTAGGTCAGTTTTTCGTGGGACGCGATTTCCGCCACTTCGTCCTGGTCCAGATTGGCAAGGCCGAAGCAGTCTTCCAAGGTCAACATGGTCACCTCCATCCGATGGTGCCATGGCCGTCGGCGGGGTTGTCGAGCCCGTCAGCCGCCGTGGTTCGGGCCGATTTTCGGCGCCGTCATTCGAGGGAATTTATAACACATTTTCGCGGTTTCCGGGAAGCCGGAAGAAAATCCAAAGCGGCCTTTGCCCTTGCTCTGCGGCGGAATGCCGCTGATTTGCCAAGGTGACTTGCGAGGTCTTGCCGCAAGCGCACAAAAGCAAAAGCAGCGCACAATAGATAAAATGCGCGCTGCTTTTTATGCTTGTCGCCTTTGGCGTCATACCGGCGGCGCTTGAACGCTTCCATTGAGCGCCGCCGGTGAAACCCGGCAGATCAATGCGATAGCATTGATTGAGAGGGTGATACGGATGGCGCCTTCAGGCGCCGTCCGTATCAGTCCTCGCCGGCGCGCTGGCTTTCCTGATAGCGGAAGGGATTGGCCGGATAGACGCCCAGGATCTTCACCTCGCGGGCGAAGAAATCCAGCTCCTCCAGCGCCAGCCGCAAGGACCGCTCGTCGGGGTGGCCTTCCACGTCGGCGTAGAACTGGGTCTGGTGGAAGTGCCCGCCGACCATGTAGCTTTCCAGCTTGGTCATGTTGACGCCGTTGGTGGCGAAGCCGCCCATCGCCTTGTACAGCGCGGCCGGAACGCTGCGGACGCGGAAGACGAAGGTGGTGATGACCTTTCCCGTACCCACGGGCGGCAGCTTCGGCTCCCGCGCCAGGATCAGGAAGCGGGTGGTGTTGTGCTCCGCGTCCTCGATGCTGCCCTTCAGGATGTCGAGTCCGTAGATCTCGGCGGCCAGGGAGGAGGCGATGGCGGCGTGTTGCGGGTCGTTCAGCTTGGCGATCTCGGCGGCGGCCCCGGCGGTGTCGGCGTGGTTGATCGCCTCCAGCCCCAGCTCGCGGATCATCCTGCGGCACTGGGTCAGCGCCTGGATGTGGCTGCGCACCGTCTTGATGCCGTCCAGCGTGGCGCCCTTCGGAGCCAGCAGCTGGTGGTTCACCCGCTGGAAATGCTCGCCGATGATGTGCAGGCCGCCTTGGGGCAGAAGATGGTGGTTGTCCGCCACGCGGCCGGCGACCGAATTCTCGACCGGGATCATGGCGAGCGCCGCGCGCCCTTCGCGCACGGCGGCGAAGGCGTCCTCGAACGTGGCGCAGGGCAGCGTCGTCATCTCCGGAAAGACGTTCCGGCACGACAGGTCGGAGTAGGCGCCGGGGAAGCCCTGAAAGGCGATCACGTTCGAGGTCGGCATGGGATTTTCTTTTACATTATGAGCTGCGTTTGGCCAGGATCGCGCGGGCGCGCTCCAGGTCGGCGGGAGTATCGACCCCGAGCGGAACCGCGTCAACGACGGCGGCGTCGATGCGCATGCCGAAGGCCAGCGCCCGCAACTGCTCCAGCTTCTCGCGCTGCTCCAGCACCGACGGCGGCAGCCGCACGTAGCGCTCCAGCGCGGCGCGGCGGTAGGCGTACAGCCCGATGTGGTGGTACAGCGGCCCGTCGCCCCACGGCGCGGTGGTGCGGCTGAAGTACAGCGCCCGGCCGCGCCCGGCGCCCGGCGGCAGTTCGATGACCGCCTTCACAACGTTGGGGTCGGTCCGCTCCTCCTCGCGGGTGATTTCCACGACCAGCGTGGCGATGTCCACCTGCGGGTCGGACAGCGGCGCGAAGGCGGCGCGGACCACGGCGGGCTCGACCGTCGGCAGGTCGCCCTGCACGTTGACCACCGCGTCGTACGTCTCCTCGGGGTCGAGCAGGCTGACCGCCTCGAAGATGCGGTCGGAGCCCGAGGGGTGGTCCGGCCGGGTCAGCACGGCGGTGCCGCCCGCCGCCTCGACGGCCCTGGCGATCTCCGGCTCGGCGCAGGCGACGACCACGGGGCCGATCTCCGCCTCCATGGCGCGGCGCCAGACCTGGACGATCATCGGCTCCCCCGCGATGTCGGCCAGCGGCTTGCCGGGCAGGCGGGTGGACGCCATGCGGGCCGGGATGACCACGATCGGGTTGGAGGGCGGAGGATTGGCGGCGTTCATCGGACTTGGACCCGTGTCACGTCTGTGAGGTGGCGCGGGTGAACCATGGATCCCTCTTTTCGTCAAGCGTCGCGGCACCAACATTCAGGCAACGCTTGCGCTTGTCCGACACCCCGGCGGGGCGATGACAAGAGCCGGCGCGCGCGCTATCGTTCGATGAAACGCTTGGATCACGGGCGGCCAAACCCCAGGGCAAACGAATAAAGGGATAGAGACGCAATGAGCATGGAGTGGAACAAGATATTCGGCGCCGTGCTGCTGGCGGGTTTGATCGCCATGTTGTCGGGCTTCGTCGCCGAGGTGCTGGTGCATCCGAGACAGCTGGAGAAGGCCGCCTACGTGGTCGCCATGCCGGAAGGCCAGGGCAAGGCGGAAACCGCCGCGGCACCGTCCGGCCCGGCCCCCATCGGCCCGCTGCTCGCCAGCGCCGACCCGGCGGCCGGACAGGCGGCGGCCAAGGCCTGCGCCGCCTGCCACAGCTTCGACAAGGGCGGCGCCAACAAGGTCGGCCCGAACCTCTACGGCATCGTCGGGGCCAAGCACGGCCACATCGACGGCTTCGCCTATTCCGACGCCATCAAGGGCAAGGCCGGCCC
>JAEZID010000475.1 GCA_023416195.1 Pseudomonadota bacterium
TCAGCACGTAGATCGCCATGGAGGCGAGCGCCGCACCCGCCGCGTTGGCGCCGGCGGCGTCCATCACCATCCGGAAGGCGGAGGGCAGCAGCGCCCGCCCCATCGTGTCGACGATCCCGACCAGCAGCGCTCCCACCAGCGCCCCCCGGATCGACCCGATGCCGCCGATCACGATGACCACGAAGGTCAGGATCAGGATCTGCTCGCCCATGCCCACCTGCACGGCCAGCACCGGCCCGGCCATGGCGCCGGCCAGCCCCGCCAGCCCGCAGCCCAGCGCGAAGACCAGCCCGAACAGCAGCCGGACATCGACGCCCAGCGCCATGACCATCTCGCGGTTGGTGGCGCCGGCCCGGATCAGCATGCCCAGCCGCGTTTTCGCGATCAGCAGCCACAGGAACACGGCGACCGCGATGCCCACTGCCAGGATGGTCAGGCGGAAGGCCGGGTACTTCAGCCCGAACAGGTCCACCGTCCCGGCCAGCGCCGCCGGCGGGTTCAGGAAGATCGGCACCGGCCCGAAGACGATCTTGACCAGCTCGTTGAAGAACAGGATCAGCCCGAAGGTCGCCAGAACCTGGTCCAGATGGTCGCGGCGGTAGAGGTTGCGCAGCGCCACCGCCTCCACCGCCAGCCCGATCAGCGCGGTCAGCAGCACCGCCGCCACCAGCGCCAGCGGGAAGCTGCCCAGCACCGGCACCAGCGCCGCCGTCAGGTAGGCGCCGACCATGTAGAATGAGCCATGCGCCAGATTGATCAGGTCCATGATGCCGAAGACGAGCGTCAGTCCGGCCGCCATCAGGAACAGCATGACCCCAAGCTGAAGCCCGTTCAGCCCCTGTTCGGCCAGCAGCAGAGCGTCCATCATCGCAACCCGATCATTTCATGGGGCAGTCTTTGGCGTGCACGTCGGCGTGGTCGGTGACGACGATGCCGGTCAGCCGGTTGGTCAGCGCGCCCGTCCCGTCGCGCACGACCTCGCGCTGGTAGTAGTTCTGGATCGGGTAGTGGTTGGTGTTGAAGCGGAACCGCCCGCGCACCGAGTCGAACGGCGCGCTTTCCAGCGCCTTGCGCAGCGCGTCCTTGTCCTTCAGATCGCCGCCCACGGCCTTCACCGCCCCGTCGATCAGCCTCGCCGCGTCGTAGCTCTGCGCCGCGTAGAAGGACGGGATGCGCCCGAACTTGGCTTTGAAGCCTTCGACGAACCGTTTGTTCTCGGGGTTGTCGAGGTCGGGGCTCCATTGCAGCGGATTCTTGATGCCGATGGCCGCGTCGCCCACCGCGCCCAGAATGTCCTGGTCGAAGGAAAAGCCCGGCCCGACCAGCGGGATCTGCGTCAGCAGCCCGGCCTGATCGTACTGCTTGATGAAGTTGATGCCCATCCCGCCGGGATAGAAGATGAACAGCGCGTCGGGCTTCGCCGCCTTCACCTGCGCGATCTCGGCGGCGTAGTCCAGCTGCCCGAAGGGCGTGAAGGCCTCGCCGACGATCTCGCCCTGGAAGCCGCGCTTGAAGCCGGCCACCACGTCCTTGCCGGACGGGTAGTTCGGCGCCATCGCGTAGACGCGCTTGACGCCCTGCGTCGTGGCCGCCCGGCCCGCCACCTCGCCGACCGTGTCCACCGGCCAGGAGACGTTGAAGAAGTACGGGTTGCATTGCGCCCCGGCCAGCTGCGCCGTGCCGGCGTTCGGGCTGATGAAGAAGGTCTTGGACGCCGCCAGCGTCGGCACCATGGCGAGCGCGAGGTTCGACCAGATGATGCCGGTCACGAACGGCACACGCTCGCGCTCCGTCATGCGGTTGGCGAGGCCGACCGCGACGTCCGGCTTCTGCTGGTCGTCGGCCTCGATCACCTGGGTGTCGAGGCCGCCGAGCTTGCCGCCCGCATGCTCCACCGCCAGCGCGAAGCCGTCGCGGATGTCCGCCCCGACGACGGCGCCGGGGCCGGACAGGGTCGTGACCAGCCCGATCCTCAGCGTCTCGGCGGCCGAAGCGGGGGAGGCGGCGAAGGCGAGGGCGGCGGCGAGGAGAATGCGCTTCATGGGAACGGCCCCCCTCACTTCATCGGGCAGTCCTTGGCGTAGGCGTCCGCGTGGTTGGCGAACACCGTGGCGACCGTCCTGTTGGTGATCGTCCCGTCCGGCCCGGCCACCACCTCGCGCAGGTAGATGTTGTGGATCGGGTAGTGGTTGTTGTTGAAGGTGAACTCGCCGCGCACGCTCGGCACCTTGGCGGTCTTGAAGGCGGCGCGCAGCTTGTCCTTGTCCTTCAACGCGCCGCCCACGCCCTTGATCGCCGCGTCGATCAGCAGCGCCGAATCGTAGCCCTGCGCCGCGTACATCGACGGGATGCGGCCGTACTTCGCCTTGAAGGCGGCGACGAAGGCCTTGTTCGCGGGGTTGTCCAGGTCCGGGCTCCACTGGGCGGAGTTTTTCACCCCCAGCGCCGCCGGGCCGACCGCCGCCAGGATGTCCTGGTCGAAGGAGAAGCCGGGGCCGAACAGCGGCACCGCGCCCTTCAGGCCGGCCTGCTCGTACTGCTTGATGAAGTTGATGCCCATGCCGCCGGGATAGAAGACGTAGACGGCGTCGGGTGCGGCGGCTTTCATCTGCGCCAGTTCGGCGGCGTAATCCAGCTGGCCCACCTGGGTGTAGACCTCGCCCGCCACGTCGCCCTTGTAGAAGCGCTTGAAGCCCGCCAGCGCGTCCTTGCCGGCCGGGTAGTTCGGGGCCATCAGGTAGACCTTCTTGTGGCCCTTGTCCTGGACGTGCTGCCCGACCGCCTCGTGGATCTGATCGTTCTGGTAAGCGGCGTTGAAGAAGTACGGGTTGCACTGCGCGCCGGCCAGCTGCGACGGCCCGGCGTTCGGGCTGATGAAGAAGGTCTGCGCCCCGGCCAGCGTCGGCATGAGGGCGAGCGCCAGATTGGACCACACGATGCCGGTCACGACCTGCACGCGGTCGCGTTCGACCATGCGGTTGGCGAGGCCGACGGCCACGTCCGGCTTCTGCTGGTCGTCCGCCTCGAAGACCTGCGTGTCCTGCCCGCCGAGCTTGCCGCCCTTCTGCTCCAGCGCCAGCGCGAAGCCGTCGCGGATGTCGATGCCCAGCCCGGCGCCCGGTCCCGACAGGGTGGTGATCAGGCCGATCTTCAGCGGCTCGGCCATCACAGGGGTGGCGAGGAGAGCCAGCGCGGAGGCCAGCGGAAGCAACTTGCGGGTCATGACGGTCCAGCCTCCAGAATTATCGTTGTGGTTTCTTACGCCGCCGCGCGCCGCTCGGCAGCCATCTGATCGGCCCAGGCGCGGGCGGTGGTCGGGCGTCCCTCGGCGTCGATCAGACCGCGTTGGTGCAGCTCGTCCACATGGCGGATGAAGAACTTGGCGGTGCTTTCCCGCTCCCAGCTTTCCATCCAGTTCTGTTCCAGGAAGGCGAGGATCGCCGGCTGGCCCAGCTCCGCCTCCCACAGGACGCCGAGCAGCGAGGTCTGCTGCTCCTCGTGCATGCATTCCTCGAAGGTCAGCTTCTGCTGGCCGCGGGCTTCCTTGCGCAGCGTGGTCTCCGGCCCCGGCCCCAGGCCGAAGTCGTAGAGCGGCCGGCGTTCCGGCGCAGCGACCAGCCAGTGCGCGACCTCGTGCACGATGACCGTGGCTTCCACGTTGGTGCGGATGACCTGACCGTCCCACATGAAGGAGGCGTTCGGCGGTTCGTCCAGCGTGCCGATTCCGTGGGCGTGCGCCATCCGGACGGCCTCGGCGCGCTGCTCGGGCGTGTCCACGCCGCCGGGAACCGGCCAGGTGGCGGCGATGCGGCGGAAGGCGGCGAGGGCCAGAGGCTGGTCGGCCAGCATCCGTTCGAAGGTGGCCAGCGCCTCCGGCATCACCTCGGCCGGGATCGGGTCAGGATCATGGTGCTTTTGTATGCTGCGGTCCGCTGAGGCGCTTATTTGCCCAGGCAGGCCCACCCGACGCAAGATTTATTCCCCCTGCATCCCCTCTCCCGCGCCGGGAGAGGGGGATAAGGAAACGTCACGCCGCGCGCATGTCGCCGAGGAAGCGGGAGACGAAGCCGCGCAGATCCTCCGCCTCGTGCGACAGGCCGTCGGCGGCGCTCAACACCTGACGCGACGCCTCGTCGGCGGCGGCCGCCGCCTGGGTCACGCCGGTGATGGTGCCGGACACCTCCTGGGTGCCGCGCGCGGCCTCCTGGACGTTGCGGCTGATCTCCCGCGTGGCGGCGCCCTGTTCCTCGACCGCCGCGGCGATGGCCGTGGAGATGCCGTTGATCTCGCCGATGATGCGGCCGATCTCGGCGATGGCGAGCGCGGCCTCGCGGCTGACCTCCTGGATGCCGCCGATCTGGGCGGCGATGTCCTCGGTGGCCTTGGCGGTCTGGCTGGCGAGGTTCTTGACCTCCGACGCCACCACGGCGAAGCCCTTGCCGGCCTCGCCCGCGCGCGCCGCCTCGATGGTGGCGTTCAGGGCCAGAAGGTTGGTCTGACTGCGATGTCGCTGATCAGCTGCACGACCTCGCCGATGCGCTGGGCGGCATCGACCAGACCGCGCACCGTGGCGTCGGTCTGCCGGGCGGTGGCCACCGCCGTGCCGGCGATGCTGGTGCTCTGCGCGACCTGGCGGCTGATCTCGGCGATGGAGCCGGACAGCTGCTCGGCCGCCGCCGCGACCGTCTCCACGTTGGCCGTGGCCTCGCCGGACGCGGCGGCGACGGCGCCGGCCTGCCGGGTGGTCTGCTCGGCCGTCGCCGACATGCCCTGCGCGGTGGCCTGCAACTGCGTGGCGGCGGACGAGACGCGGCCCAGCGCCTCCAGCGCCAGCCGGTCGAAGGCGCGGGTCAGGGAGTCGATCCGCTCGGCGCGCTTCTGCCGGGCCTGCTGCTCGGCGGCCTGTTGGGCGGCCAGTTCGTCGGCGCGGATCAGGCTGTCCTTGAAGACCTGCACGGCCTTCGCCATGCCGCCGATCTCGTCGCCGCGCTCCAGGCCGGGGACCTCCACCGTCCGGTTGCCGCCGGCAAGGCTGGTCATGGTTTCCGTCATCGCGACGATGGGCTGCGACAGGCCTCGGCCGATCAGCACCGCCGTGGCGAGGCCCAGCGCGATGGCGATCAGCGAGGCGACGACGGTCAGGGCGCCGGCCGCCTCGACGTTGGAGATGGCGGTGTCGCCCAGCGCGATCTGCTCGTCGCCGCTGGCGGCCTGAAGCTCCTGGACCTTGGCGTTCACCGATGGGCCGAGCTTGTCCAGCGTGTTGCGGACGAGGTCGTCGCGCTTGTTCGTCGCCACCACCATCCGCTCGAACTCGGTGGCGTAGACCCGCTGCATCGCCACGAAGGACATGGCGCCCCGGCGGCGTTCGGCGTCGGACAGCTTGGCCAGCATGGCGTTCCCACGGTCGCGCGCCTTCTGGAACTCCTTGCGGGCGCTGTCCGCGTTTTCTGGCAGGCCGTCGGTCAGGAAACGCGTGGCCGCGACGCGGGCGGCCAGGAAATGCCGCCCCGCCATGCCGGCCAGATAGGCGGCTTCGGTGTCGCCATCGGCGTGGGCGCTGTCCATGACGTTGCCCAACGCCCTTTCCATGTTTGGGCCGATCTCTTCAAGCTCGGCCACCGCCTTGTTGCGGGCGGCCTGGAACTCCCGGACCTGGGCGAAGGCCTCCTGATACTGGCGCAGTTCCGCGCCCATGGTCTCGACCGTCACCGTCCGGGCCGCGTCGGAGAACAGCGCCTTCGCCTCCTCGATCTGGCGGGCGAGGGTCGCGGCCCGCGCATCGACCTCGCGTGTCGCGTCCTCGTTGCCGGTCAGCAGGAAGGTCTTCGCGTGCAGCTGCGTTTCCAGCAAGGTCGCCTGGATGCGGCCCAGCTCGTTGGTCTGGCGGACCAGCTTGCGGTAGGTCGCGAAATCGTCCTTGGCCCCGGACAGGGCGACGGCGCCCAGGATGCCGATGGCGATCAGGAAGATCAGGATGCCGGCGCTGCCGGCGGTGATCTTGGTTCCAACCCGCAGGTGGTTGAGCGCGCTCATGGCGGAAAGAACTCCGGTGGGGCACGGATGGTTTAGACTGCGAACTTCACACTCTGGTATCACCAATACATGCACCGTGCCAACCTTACGTAGGCCTACGAAACTTGGCCTAGACGGTTCCCGGCGAAGCGCGCCGCTCCGCCCGGGCGGCGCTTACACTTCCGCACGCTGGCGGTTTGGTGGCGTGCTGGAATATTTGTCCTGCGCCCGGTGTTCGCCTTCATCGAATCGGTTCGCCGCGTGGCGACCGGAGCGCGGTTTGGTCACGGCTTGTGCCATGAGATGACCACAAGAGAGGCATTTTGCTCATTCCATCGTATCGTGGTATAGGACCAACGGCGGAGCGTCCGGCCGGGGACGCCCGCGATCCGTCCTTCATCCCGGTTCACGACGACCTGACGCAACGGCTGGCCATGCCTCTCCCCGACGCGCCCTCCACGGCGGCACCGGCCGTTCCCGGCGACACTGTTTCCTCCCCGAAAGCGAAGCGGGGCACCCGCGCCGCGCGTGCCCGCCTGTCGGTGGTGATTCCCTTCTACAACGAGGGGCCGAACGTCGATGCGCTGTTCGACCGGCTGGTTCCGGTGCTGGACGGGCTGGACATCGAATGGGAGGTCGTCTGCGTCAACGACGGCAGCCGTGACGACACGCTGGACCGCCTGCTGGGGGTGCACGACCGCGAGGCCCGGGTGAAGGTGGTGGACCTGTCGCGCAACTTCGGGAAGGAACTGGCGCTGTCCGCCGGCCTGACCCACGCGACGGGCGACGCCGTGGTGCCGATGGACGCCGACCTCCAGCACCCGCCGGAAATGCTGCCCCAGTTCCTCGCCAAATGGCGGGAGGGCTACGACGTGGTCGTCGCCGTGCGCAACGCGCGGGTGGGGCAGAGCCTGAAGCACCGCATCTTCGCGAAGACCTTTTACTGGATCTTCGACAACCTGTCCGAAATCAAGCTGCCCCGCGAGGTCGGCGACTTCCGCCTGATGGACCGCAAGGTCGTGGAGGTCATCAACCGCATGCCGGAGCGCACGCGCTTCATGAAGGGCATCTTCGCTTGGGTCGGCTTCCGCCAGACCAGCATCCCCTATGAACAGGGGGAGCGCGCGGGTGGCGAGACCAAGTGGGGCTTCCTGAAGCTGCTCAGCCTGTCCTTCGACGCGCTGACCGCCTTTTCCACCTTCCCGCTGCGGGTGTGGAGTTTGGTCGGCATGGCGGTGTCGGGCGTGGCCTTCGTCTATATCCTGATCCGCCTGGTCCGCACGCTGTTCCACGGCATCGACGTGCCCGGCTATGAATCGCTGCTGGTCGCGGTGCTGTTCCTGGGTGGCCTCCAGCTGATCACGCTGGGCATCATCGGCGATTATCTCGGCCGCGTGTTCGCCGAGGTGAAGGGGCGCCCCCTCTTCATCGTCCGGTCCGCGCACGGCTTCGAGGACGAGGAGGCCGCCGCACCGCCGCGCCGCCGCGGTGACGCCGGGTCCGAGGATCGTCCCGCCAAGGATCGCCCCGCCAAGGATCGCCTTTGATGAACTACCAGACGCCCGCCGTTCTCGCGTCCGAGGCGGCGGCCTTTCCGCAGCGCCGCGCCGGCGCCCTGTGGGACGATCTCGCGCGCGCCCTGCTTCTGGTGCTCGTCATCCTGGCGGCGCTGAGCTTCCGCTCCTACGGCATCAGCACGGACGAGGAGGTTCAGCACATCTACGGAAAGAAGCTGCTGTCCTATTACCTGTCCGGGTTCCAGGACCAGTCGGCCTTCCATTTCAAGGATCTCTACCTCTACGGCGGCCTTTTCGACCTCGTGACGGCGGTGCTCGTCCACGTCTCGCCCTTCGAGGAGTATGAAACGCGCCATCTGCTCTGCGCGCTGGTCGGCGTGTTGGGCATCGCCGGTTGCTGGCGCTACGCGCGCCTGCTGGGCGGACCGCGCGCCGGCTTCGTCGCGGCGGCCCTGCTGGCGCTGTCGGGCGTCTATTACGGGGCGATGTTCAACAACACCAAGGACGTGCCCTTCGCGGCCGGCATGGTGTGGACGCTCTATTTCGCCACGCGCATCCTGAACCAGCTGCCACGGCCGAGCCGCAGCGCGGTGCTGAAGTTCGGGCTGACGCTCGGCCTGACGCTGGCGATCCGCATCGGCGCGGTGCTGGCCGGCTTCTACCTCGCGGTAGCGCTCGCCGTCTACGTCGCGCTGGTGGCGCGGCGCGAGGGGGTGGGGGTGGCCCTGTCCGACACGCGGCGGATCGTGGTGGCGCTGCTGCCGGCCGTACCCGTGGCCTACGCGCTGATGGCGGCCTTCTGGCCCTGGGCGGTGCAGCATCCGCTGAACCCGCTGGAGGCGCTGCGCGTCGTCTCGCACTTCCCCATCGACATCCAGACCCTGTTCATGGGGGAGATGGTCAGTTCGGCGGCGCCGCCCGCGCTCTATCTGCCCGTCTATCTCGCCGTGAAGGTGCCGGAAGCGGTGCTGATCGGCACGGGCGTGGCCGTCCTGCTGGCGCTGGCGTGGTTCGTGCGCGGCGGCTGGCGCGTTCGCGCCGGGTTCGACGCCGTACGCTTCGTCCCGCTGGCGCTGGCGGCCTTCCTGCCGATCCTGCTGTTCGTGCTGATGCGCCCGTCGGTCTACAACGGCATCCGCCACTTCCTGTTCGTCGTTCCGCCGATGGTGGTCATGGCCGGCCTCGCGGCGGACCGGCTGTGGGTGTACGCGGAAGGGCGCGGCCGCCGGGCCGGGCAGGCCTTCGGCGCGGGCGTCACCGTGGTGGCGGTGCTGTACGCGTGGCAGCTCGGCTGCATGCACCCGAACCAGTATGTGTACTACAACCAGTTCACCGGCGGCGTGAAGGGCGCCCAGGGCCGGTTCGAGCTGGACTATTGGGGCTATTCCCAGCACGAAGCCTTGCAGGAGCTGATCGCGTTCGTGGAGCGCGAGAACGACGGTCACCCGCCGCCGCGCCAGTACACGCTGACGGTCTGCGGCAACACGCTGGCCGTACGTTTCGAACTGCCGCCCTGGCTGCGTCTGGTCAACGGCATCG
>JAEZID010000514.1 GCA_023416195.1 Pseudomonadota bacterium
CGCGCCATCGCCGCCTTCGGGCGCGAATGCACCCGCCGCGGCGTTCCGCCGCCCACGGTCACCCTGCACGGTTCGCCCTTCCTGACCTGGCGCGGCCTGCCGCTGATCCCCAGCGACAAGCTGCACGTCACGCCCGAAGGCCGCACCAACATTCTCCTGCTGCGCACCGGCGAGGCGAAGCAGGGCGTGGTCGGCCTGTTCCAGCCCGGTGTCCCCGGCGAGGTGGCACCCAGCCTGTCGGTCCGCTTCATGGGAATCAACCGCAAGGCCATCGCCTCGTATCTGATCTCGCTCTACTGCTCGGCCGCGATCCTGACCGAGGATGCCATTGGCGTGCTGGAGGATGTCCATGTTGGCAACTACTATGACTACGCCTGATGGCGCCGCCCTGACCCTGCCGCAGCCGGCGGCGGGGTTCGGCGGGCCGGGGTTCGGCGGGCCGGAGTCCGGCTTGCCGGACAGCGGGCTGGATGTCGGCCTGATCGCTCGCCTCGCGAACCAGTTCTTCCAGGCCCTTCCCTCCGGCCCGGCGCCCGCCATGGCCCCGCCGTCCGGGCTGTCGGCGGCGCAGGCGCCGGGACCGCTGCCCGCGGCGCTGCAGCCGGGTCCGGTGGCCAACCCGTCCTTTTCCCCCGCCCCTTCGCTCCGGCCCACGGCGCCCGCCGTGCCGCCGGCCACCGGTGACGGCGGGCTCGGGTCGATCCTGCATTCGCTGGGCGGCGCCCTGTCGCTGGTCCCGCCGCTGCCGGGCACCGCTACGGTTCCCTCCACGCCGGTCGCGGGCGCTCCGCCCCTGCCCTCCGGCACGCCCTATTTCCTCGACGGCGGGCGCGACGCGGCGGCCGGTCACGGCGCCGCCCCACCCTCTGCCACCCTGCCCTCCACCGCCCCTTCCGCCGTTCCCGCGGCCCCCGGCCTTCTGGTGGAGGTCGGCGCCCTGTCGGTGCAGTTGCGCGCCGAGCAGGTGCCGGATCTGCCACTGCCCGCCAGCCCGGCCTTCGACCCGCGCGCCGCGCGCCGCGACTTCCCGATCCTGAACCAGACGGTGCACGGCAAGCCGCTGATCTGGCTGGACAACGCGGCCACCACGCAGAAACCGCAGGCGGTGATCGACCGGCTCGCCCGCTTCTACGCGGAGGAGAATTCCAACATTCACCGCGCCGCCCACGCGCTGGCCGCCCGCGCCACCGACGCCTACGAGGAGGCGCGCGAGAAGGCCCGCCGCTTCGTAGGGGCCGCCGACACGAGCGAGATCGTCTTCGTCCGCGGCGCGACCGAGGCGATCAACCTCGTCGCCAAGGCGTGGGGACGCCAGCACATCCGCGAGGGCGACGAGATCGTCGTCACCTGGCTGGAGCATCACGCCAACATCGTGCCGTGGCAGCAGCTCTGCGCCGAAACCGGGGCGCGGCTGCGGGTGGTTCCGGTGGACGAGGACGGCCAGATCCGGCTGGACGAGTATGCCCGGCTGCTGAACCCGCGCACCCGTCTGGTGTCGCTGACGCTGGTGTCCAACGCGCTCGGCACGGTGACCCCGGCGGCGGAGATGGTCGCGATGGCACGCTCCTCCGGGGCGGTCACGCTGGTGGACGGCGCCCAGGCGGTGTCGCACATGCCGGTGAACGTGCAGGCGCTGGGCTGCGACTTCTTCGTGCTGTCCGGCCACAAGATGTTCGGCCCGACCGGCATCGGCCTGCTCTACGGCCGGCAAGAGGTGCTGGAGGGCATGCGGCCCTGGCAGGGCGGCGGCAACATGATCGCCGACGTGACCTTCGAGAAGACCGTCTACCAGCCCGCCCCCATGCGGTTCGAGGCCGGGACCGGCAACATCGCCGACGCGGTGGGGCTGGGCGCGGCCATCGACTATCTCGACCGCATCGGCATGCCGGTCATCGCCGCCTACGAGCATTCCCTGCTGGAGTACGCCACCGCCGGCCTGTCGACCGTTCCCGGCCTGCGGCTGATCGGCACGGCGCGCGAGAAGGCCGGAGTCCTCTCCTTCGTTCTCGACGGCTGCCGGACGGAGGAGGTGGGCCGGGCGCTGGACCGGGAGGGCATCGCGGTGCGCTCCGGCCATCATTGCGCGCAGCCGATCCTGCGGCGCTTCGGAGTGGAGAGCACGGTGCGTCCGTCGCTGGCCTTCTACAACACCTGCGAGGACCTCGACGCGCTGACCGCCGCCCTGCACCGCATCCGCCACACGCTGCTCCGGCGCGGCCACTGACCGGAAGGAAACGCCCCATGGGCCGCATCGTCACCCCCGCCCGCTTCGCCCAGCCCCCCGCCAACCTTGGTGGATTCGAGACGGACACCGACCGGGAGCGGGCGGCCCTGTGGGCGCGTCTGCGCGCCGAGGCGGAGGCCGCGGCGGACGGCGATCCGCTGCTGCGCAGCTTCATCCACATCGCGGTGCTGTCGCACGACGGCTTCGCCTCCGCGCTCGGCGGGCATCTGGCACGCAAGCTGGGCGACTGGTACATCCCCGCCGAACGGCTGGCCGACGTCACCGAGCAGGCCCATGCCGGCGATCCCGGCATCGTCGCGGCGGCGGTCGCCGACCTGACGGCCATCGTCACCCGCGATCCGGCGGCGGACGGCCTTCTGACGCCCTTCCTCTACTTCAAGGGTTTCCACGCCCTGCAATGGCACCGCGTCGCCCGCTGGCTGTGGGCGCAGGGGCGCCGCGACCTCGCCCATTTCCTGCAAAGCCGGGTGTCGGAGGTGTTCGCGGTGGACATCCATCCCGCCGTCTCCATCGGGCGCGGCGTGCTGATCGATCATGGGACGGGAGTGGTGATCGGCGAGACCGCCGTGGTCGGCGACGACGTCTCGATCCTCCAGGGCGTCACGCTGGGCGGCACCGGCAAGGAGCATGGCGACCGCCATCCCAAAGTGCGCGACGGCGTGCTTCTGGCCGCCGGGGCCAAGGTGCTGGGCAACATCGAGGTGGGACGCCACGCCAAGGTCGGCGCCGGCAGCGTCGTTCTGAAGCCGGTACCGCCCGGCGCGACGGTGGCCGGTGTTCCCGCCCGCGTCGTCGGCTGGTCCACCTCCGGTCAGGCCCCGGCGGTGGAGATGGACATGAGCCTGCCCGAACCCGAATACACGATCTGACGGGGCGCACCGGAAAAGACCGCCACCCGCCGTCGGGGTGTGAACCCGCGGGCGGGCGGCGGTTTCAGGCACGGGAGGACGGGCGCCGGCGGGGCGGGGCGCCGCAAGGACATCGGTCGCCACGCCCGCCGGTCCCCTGACGGTTCCGATCAGAAATCGTAACCGCCGCCGGCCCCGGCGGGTGCCGCCGGAGACTTCGGTTCCGGACGCTCGACGATCAGCGCCTCGGTGGTGATCAGCAGGCCGGCGACCGATGCCGCGTCCTTCAAGGCGATGCGCACGACCTTGGCCGGGTCTATGATGCCGGCCTTCAGAAGATCGGTGAAGGCGCCGGTCTGCGCGTCGTAGCCGAAGGCGGTGTCGTTGCCCTCCAGCAGCTTGCCAACAATGACCGACCCGTCGGCGCCGGCGTTCTCGGCGATCTGGCGCACCGGGGCCTGCAAGGCGCGGCGGACGATGTCGATGCCGACACGCTCGTCGTCGTTGACCGGCACCACCGCGTCGATGGCCCGGCCGGCGTAGAGCAGGGTCACGCCGCCGCCGGGAACGATGCCCTCGGCGATGGCGGCGCGGGTGGCGTGGACGGCGTCGTCGACGCGGTCCTTGCGCTCCTTCACCTCGACCTCGGTCGAGCCGCCGACACGGATCACCGCGACGCCGCCCGACAGCTTGGCGAGACGCTCCTGCAGCTTCTCGCGGTCGTAGTCGGAGGTGGTCTCGTCGATCTGGGCGCGGATCTGCGCAATGCGGGCGTCGATCGCTTCGCGGCCGCCGGCGCCGTCGATCACCGTCGTCTCGTCCTTGGCGATCACCACCCGCTTGGCGGTGCCGAGATCGGCCAGCGAGACGCTCTCCAGCTTGATGCCGAGATCCTCGCTGATCACCTGGCCGTTGGTGAGGATGGCGATGTCCTCCAGGATTGCCTTGCGGCGGTCGCCGAAGCCAGGCGCCTTGACCGCCGCGATTTTCAGGCCGCCGCGCAGCTTGTTGACCACCAGGGTCGCCAGCGCCTCGCCCTCGACGTCCTCCGCGATGATCAGCAGCGGGCGGGAGGACTGGACGACGGCCTCCAGAACCGGCAGCAGCGGCTGCAGGCTGGACAGCTTCTTGTCGTGGATCAGGATGAAGGGGTTGTCGAGATCGGCCACCAGCTTTTCGGCGTTGGTGACGAAGTAGGGCGAGAGATAGCCGCGGTCGAACTGCAGCCCTTCGACCACGTTCAGCTCGGTTTCGAGGCTCTTGGCCTCCTCCACGGTGATGACGCCGTCGTTGCCGACCTTGGCCACCGCCTCGGCGATGAT
>JAEZID010000515.1 GCA_023416195.1 Pseudomonadota bacterium
CGATGCCGGGGGCGTGCAGGGCCGCTTCCGTCCGGCGCAGCTCCGCCAGCCGCGTGTAGAAGCCGCGCAAGCCCTGCGGATCGTCCCAGGCGACCGGCTGCGGTTCCCCATAGGGCTCGTAGGCGGCGCCGACCTCGTCGCCGGTGTAGAGGCAGGGCACGCCCGGCAGGGTCATCAGCATCACGGCGGCGGCCTTGGTCCGCTCCAGCCCGTGTTTGGTGATGAAGCGGGCGCCGGTGTCGTTGTTGTTCAGGAAGCGGAAAACCGGCGTGTCCGTCGCGCTGGCCGACAGGGCGGCGCGCAGCCGGGCCGCCGTGGGAACGCCGTCGCCGAAGGCGTCGTGCCACGCCCACTGCCCAAGCTGGTCGGTCCAGTCGTAGGCCGCGTCGAAGCCGTTCGCCACGTACCAAGGATCGCGGGCCGAGGACTCGGCCAGCAGCAGCAGGTCCGGGTTGATGCGGCGAAGCTCGGCGCGCAGGGCGGGCCAGAACTCGGGCGCGCGTTCCTTAACGGCCCAACTGGCGTCGACGCGGAAACCGTCGATGCCCACCTCGCGCACCCAATGCGCGAAGGCCTCGGTCATGTAGCGCCGGACCTCGGGGTTGTCGTAGTTGAGGTTCTTCAGGTTGGTCCAGTTGAAGTAGCTGGACACCGAACCGTCCGGCTTGCGGTCGAAGAAGCCGTGGTAGGGCGAGGCCGGACCGCGCGCCGCCGCGTCGGCGTGGTAGGGGTGCCGCTCGTCCAGGTGGTTGGGCACGAAGTCCGTCAGCACCCGCATGCCTCGGGCGTGGGCGGCGGCGACCAGAGCCTTCAAATCGTCTTCGGTGCCGAAGCGGGCGCGGACCCGGAAATGGTCGGTGACCGCGTAGCCGAAATCGAGTCCCGGCGCCTCGGTCAGCGGCGACAGCCACAGCGCCGTGACGCCAAGCGCCGCGATCTCGTCCAGCCGCTCGGTCACGTCGGCCAGCCCGCGCGGCCCGAACAGGTGCGGCACGACGCCGTAGACCACCGCCCGGTCCATCCAGGGCGGCCGGTGCCGTTGCGGGTCGAGCGCTTCCGCCCGGCCGTCGCGGACGCGGAAAAGCACGGTGCTTTCGTCGGTACGGCCCCGCGCGTCGGTGACCCGCAGGGTGACCCGGTATTCGCCATCGGCGGCGGGCACGGGGATGGTCAGGCGCTTGGCGGTGCCGGGCAGATCGGGAAGCGGGGCGGGGTTGTCGGGATGGGCGGTCCATTCCGTCTTGACGATGGGGGCGGGGCGGCCGGCGGCCGGCTCGCTGCGGCCGGCGTCCAGCACCATGCCCTCCGGCGTCGCCACGGCGCGCACCCAGGCCTTGGGCCGGTCGGTCAGGCGGACGGTCCAGGATTGGGGCTGGGACGCGGTTTGTCGGCCGTCGCGGTGGCAGACGGCGCGCACCTCGTTGGCGCCCGAGCCAAGCGGCACGGTGGCGGTGAACCGGTCGCCGTCCAGTTCCGCCACCGCCGACCCCAGCGGAGAGGCGACCTCGATCCGCTCGCAGGCGCCCGGTGCTATCGTGCCCTCGACCGCCTTGCGGAAGGTCCAGGCGTCGCCTCCGCCCGCGAGCGACAGCGGCGCATCGGCAGCGGCGGCGGGATTGGCGCAGACCAGCAGCGTGGCGGCAAGGAAGAGGCGGGGAAGAACAGTCATCGTCCGGCGGTCCGCTGGTGACAGGGCGCCGAAACGGTGTCCGATTATGGTTAACGAAAGATTGCCCAGCCTGTGTTGGATCAGCGCTGGATGAGGGCGCTTTCCTTGCCGGACAGCACGAAAACCTTCTTGTAGGTCTTCAGCAGGGCGTCGATCAGGGCGTTGACCTCGGGGCTGCCCATGGCGCGGGGCTTGGCCGGGTCCACATGCAGGACGCAGCTGTCCTTGGTGTCGTTGAAGGCGGCCAGCGCGTGGATGCGGTCGGGCCGGAACTCCTCGGGGAAGTTCTCGTCCATCAGCCAGAAGCACTGGAAGTTCCGGCAGGAGTTCGGGCGCTCGTCATAGACGGTGCAGCCCTTGCCCTGGTCGCAGGACACGCACCACTTGGCCGAAGGCTTCTTCAGTTCGGGCACGCCCATCAGCTTGCAGCACAGCGTGCACTCTCCGCAGGTGCGGTCGGCCATAACCCAATGTCCTCATGTTTGTCGGCAGGCGCGGACACTCGCACAAAGGGCGGGTGCGGGGGAAGTGTCCGTTCGGGCAAGCGTCTCAGCCCAATCCGGCGCCCTCAGCCCAATCCGGCGACCGTCAGGGGCTGGGCCAGTTCCGTGACCAGAAGCCGCTCGATGGCGTCGGCCGGCTGTGGGCGGGCGTAGAGGAAGCCCTGGCCGTACTTGCACATGATGTCGCGTAGGAACTCGGCCTCGGCCTCGGTCTCCACGCCTTCGGCGACCGCGTCCATGCCGAGGATCGCGGCCAGCGTGGCGATGACCTGGACGATAGCGGCGCTGCCCTCGCCGGTGGAGATGGCCTGCACGAAGGTGCGGTCGATCTTCAGCGTGTCGGCCGGGAACTTGTGCAGATAGGACAGCGACGAATAGCCGGTGCCGAAATCGTCGATGGACAGGCGCACATCCATGTCGCGGATCTGCTGCATCAGCACCCGGCACTTGGCGGGATCCTGCATCAGCAGGCTTTCCGTGATCTCCAGCTTCAGGGAGGAGGGCGGAACGGCGCTCTCCCTCAGCACGTCGCGCACCAAGCCGACGAGGTCGTCGTCGCGGAACTGGCGGGAGGAGACGTTGACGCTCATGAACAGCGGGGTCGGGCGCGGGAACTTGCCCTGCCACAGGCTGAGCTGCCGGGCGGCCTCCTTCAGCGCCCAGCGGCCCATCGGCACGATCAGGCCCGATTCCTCGGCCAGCGGGATGAACTCGCCCGGCGGAACGAGGCCGCGGTCCGGGTGGTTCCAGCGCATCAGCGCCTCGAACCCGGCGATGCGGCCCTGCGACAGGCCGATGATCGGCTGGTAGTAGAGGCAGAGCTGGTTCTGCTCCAGCGCCGTGCGCAGGTCGGCTTCGGTGCGCATCACCGCCATCGCCTGCCGGCGCAGGTTGCTGTCGAACACGTCGATCCGCGCCCGCCCGCCCGACTTGGCGCGGTACATGGCGAGGCTGGCGTCGCGCAGCTTGTCCTCCGCCCGGTCGTAGCCGGTGACCGACAGCGCGATGCCGATGGACGCCGTCAGGACGAGGTCGTGCCCGTCCGCCGCCAGGGGCTGCGCGATGACCTGCGCCAGCCGTTCGGCGGCGGTCAGCGCGTCGCTCACGTCGTCGACGTCGTCCAGCAGCATGGAAAACTCGTCGGCCGACAGGCGGGCCAGCGTGTCGCCCATGCGGCGGGTGGCGTCCAGCCGCTCCGCGATGGTCTTCAGCAACCCGTCGCCGACGGAGGTGCCCAGCGCGTCGTTGATCGACTTGAAGCGGTCGAGGTCGATGATGAGCGCCGCGAAGTGCTTGCCGCCGGAGCGCCGGTTGCGGTCCAGCGCCTGCCCGATGCGGTCCAGCAGCAGCGTGCGGTTGGGCAGCCCCGTCATGCCGTCGTGGAAGGCGTCGAACAGCATCTGCTGCTCCGCCTTCTTGCGCGCGGTGATGTCGGTCATCGACCCGGCGATGCGGACCGAACGGCCCTTCTCGTCGCGCACGGCGAGGCCGCGCACCAGCATCCACAGCTCCGCCCCGTCGGCGGCGCGGATGCGGAACTCGTGCTGGAGATGCTCCCGCTCGCCGCTCAGGTGCAGGGCGATGGCGGTCTTCAGCCCCTCCAGGTCGCTCGGCAGGACGCGGTCGAACCACTCCGCGACGACGTTGGACAAGGCGCTCTCGCCGAAGCCCAGCATCGCCTTCCAGCGCGGGGAGTAATAGACCTCCCCGGTGTCGAGCCGCCAGTCCCACAGCCCGTCGCTGGCGCCGGCGGCGGCCAGCGCGTAACGCTCCTCGCTCTGGCGCAGGCGCTGTTCGGCGTGCTTGCGGTCGGTGACGTCGGCCTGGCTGCCGACGAGGCGTTCCGGCTTGCCGTGGGCGTCGAGAACGGCGATGCCCCGGCAGGACATCCAGCGCACGCCCCCGGTAGCATCGCGCATGCGGTATTCGATCTGGAAGACGGTGTTGTCGGCGCCCAGCGCGTCGAGGGCGTCGCGCAGCCTCCCCGCATCCTCCGGCAGGACACGGGCCAGCCACTCGTCGGGGCTGTCGCCGACGTCGCCGTCCGCGAAACCCAGCAGCGACTTCCAGCGCGGCGAATAATAGACCGATCCGGCGGCGAGGTCCCAGTCGTAGAGCCCGTCGTTGCTGGCAGCGGCGGCCAGCGCGTAGCGCTCCTCGCTTTTGCGCAGGGCGTGTTCGGCGCGCTTGCGGTCGGTGATGTCGGCGACCGAGCCGATCAGGCGAACCGGGTCGCCCGAGTCGTCCATGACCGCCATGCCCCGGCACACCAGCCAGCGCCAGCAATCCTCGCCGTCGCTCCCGCCATCCTCTCCGCCGGCGCAGGCGCGGCGCACGCGGTGCTCGATCTGGAAGGGCAGCGACACGCCGACCATCTGCCCCTCGAAGGAGGCGTAGAGCCAGTCCACGTCCTCGGGGTGCACGCGGTCGAGCCAATCCTCCGGCCGGTTGCCGTCGCCCGGCGGCAGGCCGAGGAACTCCTTGAAGCGCGGGGAGAGGAACAGCGTGTCGTTGCGCAGATCCCAGTCCCAGACGCCCTCGGAGCCGGCTTTCTCCGCCAGCAGATATCGCTCGATCGTGCTGCTCAAGACCCCCTCATTGGCGGGCGGGAACGTTCTGACGCAGGCGCCGCCGAACCGCCGTTCCGTAAAATGCCACCATATTGGCGGAATGGTGAACGAGAAATTGACGTGTACGGTGGAAATACCTTGGCGCACGCGAAGGTCGTCCGGGTCTGGAGCGCCGTTTCGATTCGCGCCATGTCTCCCGAGCCGCAAAAGCCTTTCAGGCGTTCCAGTGTGGACAGCCGGCGCTGGCGAATTGCCAGCGTGGCAACGGCTTGCTAGAGCATGGGCATGGAATGGTCCGATCAGGGCATCGTGCTGTCGGCGCGCCCGCATGGCGAAGGCTCCGCGGTCGCCACGTTGCTGACCCGTGAGCACGGGCGGCACGCCGGGCTGGTCATGGGCGGGCGGTCCACCCGCCAGCGCGGCGCGCTGGAGCCGGGCACGCTGGTCGCCGCGCGCTGGCGCGCGCGTCTGGCCGACCATCTCGGCAC
>JAEZID010000517.1 GCA_023416195.1 Pseudomonadota bacterium
GTAGAACACGACATTCTCCGGCCGGCCCTCGATCCCGCCCTCCAGAACGGCCTTCAGCGACTTGTAATGCGCGTCGTCATGGTCGAAGGACAGGTCGTCGCAGAACAGGATGAAGCGGCGCGGCTCGTCCTTCAGGCGGGCCAGCAGGCGGGGCAAGGTGGGAATGTCCTCGCGGTGGATTTCCACCAGGGCCAGCGCGCCAGGCGTCTCCTGGGCCACGGCGGCGTGCACCGACTTCACCAGCGAGCTTTTGCCCATGCCGCGCGAACCCCAGAGCAGCGCGTTGTTCGCCGGCAGGCCGCCGGCGAAGCGGCGGGTGTTGTCCAGCAGGATGTCGCGCTGCCGCTCGACGCCGCGCAGCAGGCCGATCTCGACCCGGTTCACGACGGGCACCGGCTCCAGCCGGTCGGGGTCGGCGTGCCAGACGAAGGCGTCGGCGGCGGCGAGGTCGATCCGGCCCTGCACGGGCGGGGCGAGGCGTTCCAGCGCCTCGGCGATGCGGGTGAGCAGCGGCAGCAGTTGGGTGTCGGTGGTCATGGCACTCGTCATAGCATTCCGGGCTTCATGCAAATTTTCATGGAAACGGACCGCGGGCACGGCCATTTTTCCGTCGCAAGCGCACGGTATCACATGAGGGCCTCGGCACAAGCGGCCGCCCCTTCTTCCGTATCCCGTTGCATCACAGGCGCGGCCCGTTATAGTCGCGGCGTCCCGGAGCGCAGGAAGGCGTTGCGGGACCAACCACAAGGAGCTCCAGATGTTCGTTTCGACGGCCTATGCACAGACCGCCGCGCCCGCCGCCGGTGGCGCCGACATGATCGTGCAGTTTCTGCCGCTGATTCTGATCTTTGTCGTCTTCTACTTCCTGCTGATCCGTCCGCAGCAGAAGAAGATGAAGGAGCACAAGGCGATGCTGGAATCGATCCGCCGCGGCGACCGCGTCGTGACGGGCGGCGGCATCATCGGCACCATCACCAAGGTCGGCCCCGACGACGAGTTGCAGGTCGAGATCGCCGAGAACGTGCGCGTGCGCTGCCTGCGCTCGACTGTGAACCTCGTGCTCGCCAAGACCGAGCCGGCCGGCAAGGGTGGCACGGGCGGCGGCAGCACGGCGGACGCGGTGTCCGAGAATGAGAAGGCCGACGAGGCCAAGGTTGCAGGCCGCAAGTAACGGCGGCCCACGGTAGCGAACGGGACTGGTTGACGTATGCTGTATTTTCCGCGTTGGAAGATTTGCCTGATCATCGCGATCTGCGTGCTCGGGACCATTCTCACGCTGCCGAACTTTTTCAGCCGCGAGACCTTGGCGAGTTTGCCGTCGTGGTACGCCAACAGCCGAATCCATCTTGGTCTCGACCTGCGCGGCGGTTCGCACCTGCTGCTTGAGGTGGACATGGGCGCGGTCATCCACGACCGCGTCGAGGGGCTGGTCGATTCGGCCCGCACCGCGCTGCGCACCGCCAACGTCGGCTACACCGCCATCACCCCCGGCGAGCGCGGCATCACCGTGCAGCTGCGCGACCCGGCGCAGGCCGAGGAGGCGGCGAAGGCGCTGCGCGGGCTTGCCAACCGCGTCGGCGGCGGCGCGCTGGGCGGCGGTCAGCCGGATCTCGACGTGTCGGTCAACGGCGCCACGATCACGGCGACCCTGAGCGAGGCCGCCCTGCGCGACCGCGCCACCCAGGCGGTGGAGCAGTCCATCGAGATCGTGCGCCGCCGCATCGACGAGACCGGCGTCAACGAGCCGACCATCGCCCGCCAGGGCACCGACCGCATCCTGGTCCAGCTGCCCGGCGTCGAGGATCCCGACCGCGTGAAGCGCCTGCTGGGCACCACCGCCAAGATGACCTTCCGGCTGGTGGACATGAACGCCGACCCGACCACGGGCCGCGCCCCTCCGGGCTCGGAAGTGCTGCCGTCGGTGGAAGGCGGGCGCAACCAGACCGCCTACGTCGTCCGCAAGAAGGTCGAGGTGGACGGCGCCAACCTGAAGCACGCCACCGCCGGCACCAACCCGCAGACCGGCGAGTGGGTGGTCAATTTCGAATTCGACGGCGTCGGCGCCCGCCGCTTCGCCGACATCACCAAGACCAACGTCGGCCGGCCCTTCGCCATCGTGCTCGACAACAAGGTCATCAGCGCGCCGGTCATCCGCGAGCCGATCACCGGTGGCCGCGGCCAGATCAGCGGCAGCTTCAACGCCGCCAGCGCCAACGACCTCGCCGTCCTGCTGCGCGCGGGCGCCCTGCCGGCGCCGCTGAAGGTGATCGAGGAGCGGACCGTGGGGCCCGACCTCGGCGCCGATTCGATCCGCGCCGGCCTGATCTCGGTGGCGGTCGGTTTCGTCGCGGTCTGCATCTACATGATCGCGGCCTACGGCCTGTTCGGCTCCTTCGCCTGCTTCGCCCTGCTGATCAACATCGTGCTGACGGTGGCGGCCCTGTCGATGCTCCAGGCCACGCTGACGCTGCCGGGCATCGCCGGCATCCTGCTGTCGCTCGGCCTGTCGGTGGACGCCAACATCCTCATCAACGAACGCATCCGCGAGGAGACGAGGAAGGGGCGCGGCGTTTTCGGGTCGCTGGAGGCCGGCTTCACCCGCGCCTATTCGACCATCATCGACTCCAACCTGACGACGGTCATCAAGATGGCCCTGCTGTTCATCTTCGGCACCGGCGCCATCAAGGGCTTCGCCGTCACCATCACCTTCGGCATCCTGATTTCGCTGTTCACCGCGACCGTGCTCGTGCGTCTCATGATGGTCAGTTGGCTGCGCCAGTCGCGGCCGGCGGCCCTGCCGGTCTGAGGAGGATTCTTCCATGTTCCGGCTTCGCCTGGTTCCCGACGACACTAAGATCCCCTTCATGCGCGGCCGGCACGCCGGCCTGATCCTGTCGGCGCTGCTGTCGCTGGCGTCGGTGATTCTGTTCTTCCACCCCGGCCTGAACTACGGCATCGACTTCCGGGGCGGCATCGTCATCGAGGCGCGCACCCCGGCCCCGGCCGACTTCACGCAGCTGCGCCACACGCTGAGCGCGCTGAACATGGGGCAGGTCGCGTTGCAGGAGTTCGGCTCGCCCCAGGACGTGCTGATCCGCCTGGAACGCCAGCCCGGCGACGACGCGGCCCAGCAGGTCGCGGCCGACAAGGTGCGCGCCACCCTCGCCAAGGAGATCCCCGGCACCACCGTGCGCCGGGTGGAGGCCGTGGGCGCCTCGGTCAGCAGCGAGCTGTTCTTCAACGGCATGCTGGCGCTCGGCCTCGCCGCCGTGGCGATGCTCATCTACATCTGGTTCCGGTTCGAATGGCAATTCGGCGTCGGCGCGGTCGTCACGATGCTGCTCGACGTGACCAAGATCGTCGGCTTCTACGCGATCACCGGCATGCAGTTCAATCTGACGGCCATCGCGGCGATCCTGACGATCATGGGCTACTCGATCAACGACAAGGTCGTCGTGTACGACCGCATGCGCGAGAACCTGCGCATCTACAAGAAGATGCCCCTGCGCGAGCTGATCGACCGGTCGATCAACGAGACGTTGAACCGCACCTTGGGCACCTCCATGTGCACGCTGCTGTCGATCATTCCGCTGGCGCTGTTCGGCGGCGAGGCGTTGGAGGACTTCGGCATCGTGCTGATCTTCGGCATCTTCCTGGCGACCTCCTCGTCGATCTTCATCGCCGCCCCCATCTTGTTGTTCCTGGGCGAGAACCGGCTGCGCCGTGGCGCCCCGGCGGAGGCGGCTTCGGCCGGCCCTGAACCACAGAGGCCCTGATCACAGGGAATAGGTAGGATATGGCGGACATCACGCCGATCATCCCGTCGGACCGGCAGGTCATCGACGGGTACGGGGACGGACAGTTCTGTGTGTCGGGGCAGTGGCGGACCGGTTCGGTCATCGTGCTGCCCGACCGCACGGAGCCCTGGGAGGCGACCGACTTCGCCGCCCTGACGGTGGAGCATTTCGCCCAGGTGATCGGGGCGGAGCCCAAGGTGGAACTGCTGCTGCTGGGCTCCGGCGCCAAGATGCAGCTGATGCCTAAGGCTCTTAGGCAGGGGCTGCGCGACGCCGGCGTCGTGGTGGAGGTGATGGACACGGGCGCGGCCTGCCGCACCTACAACGTTCTCCTCGCCGAGGCGCGGCGGGTGGCGGCGGCGCTGCTGCCGATCTGATCCGGACAGCGCATCAACAAAAAAGGACCCCTTTCGGGGTCCTTTTCGTTTTGGTGACCTGATAAGGATCAGGCCGGAGCCTTGGACAGGCGCTCGGCGACGAACTCCCAGTTCACCAGGCTCTCCAGGAACGCCTTCACGAAATCCGCGCGGCGGTTCTGGTAATCGACGTAGTAGGCGTGCTCCCACACGTCGGCGGTCAGCAGCGGGAAGTGGCCCTGGGCCAGCGGGGTGTCGGCGTTGGCGGTCTTGGTGACCTTCAGCTTGCCACCCTCGACGTACAGCCAGGCCCAGCCCGAGCCGAACTGGGTGATGGCGGCGTTCGAGAACTCTTCCTTGAACTTGTCCACGCTGCCGAAGTCGGCGATCAGCCGCTTCTCCAGCTCGCCCGGAATGGCGCCGCCGCCGTCCTTCTTCATGCTCTGCCAGTAGAAGGTGTGGTTCCACACCTGACCGGCGTTGTTGAAGATGCCCTGCTTGGCCGGATCGCCGTAGCTCTGCTTGACCACGTCCTCAAGGCTGGCGTTGGCGAGCGGGGAGTCCTTCGTCAGGTTGTTCAGGTTGGTGACGTAGGTCTGGTGGTGCTTGTCGTGGTGCAGGTGGAGCGTCTGCGACGACATGAACGGCTCCAGAGCGTCGTACGCGTACGGGAGCGGCGGAAGTTCGAACGCCATGTGAGTTACCCTCTCTTCTTTGAATGTCCCTTCTCGGGCCGAGCCTTGACGGCGCAGCGCCTCCGTTGGCTCAAATAGGCCTGCGGCGCAGCAAAGTGAAGGCCGGAAAAAGGCCGAGCCGCGCAAAAGTGTTAATCCCTGGAGAAAGAACGGCCTCGGCGGCCCGCTCCCCCGAGCGTACGGCCCCTTCCAACGTGGCGGGAAGCCCCATTTCCGTCCAGTCGCCGGCGAGCACGAGGTTGGCGAAGGCGGTGCGCGCGCCGGGGCGTTTGGCCGCCTGTTCGGGCGCCTGATCGGGGGTGGCGCGTTTTTCCTTGACGACTCGGAAGGGCGGCAGGGGGGCGGTCAGGTCCAGCGCGCGCGCGACGTCGGCCCACAGACGCGCGGCGATGAGGTCGCCCGGCTGTTCTGCGAGGGCATCGGCGCCGCTGACGGTCACAGACACGATGCTTCCGCGTCCGAACAGCCATTCGGCCGTGCCGCCGATCAGGCCGAGGAAGGACAGGGCGGGGGCGTGGTCCAACCGGAAATGCGCGTTGACGATGGCCCGGCCGGGCGGTGGGACGGTCAGGCCCGGCACCAGCTTTTCGGCGATCCAGGCGGGCACGGCGAGGATGACCGAATCGCCGTCCGCCAACTCCACGGGGGTGCCGGCGATGGACAGGGCCGCGACGCGGTCGCCCATTGTCTCCAGGCCGTCCAACCGTGCGCCGAATCGGACCTCTGCGCCTCGCTGCTCAAGCCACGCCAGGGCCGGATCCACGAAGGCGGCGGACAGGCCGTGCTCGGCGATCAGGGGGCGGCAGGCGGCCTCGCCGCGCAGGAGGGTTTCCCGAAGCACCGCGCCGAACAGGCGGGCGGATACGCAGTCCGGCGCGCCGTTCATGGCCGACACGGCGAGGGGGCGCCACAGCCGTTCATAGAGAGGGCCGGTCGGCGGCAGCACGTCGGCGACCGTCGCGTCGGGGCGCGCGATGACGGCCTTCAGAGCGGTCAGGTAATCGGCCGGCCGGCTGCCGGGAACGCGGCGCGCCGGGTCGAGCAGCCAGAGGCCGCCGGGGCGGAGCGTCCAGCGCTCGCCGGATCGCAGGTCGAGGAATGGAAAGGTCGCCGGGCGCAGCTCGGTCAGGCGGTCGCGGGCGCTGATCCGCTCCAGGTAGCCGAGCAGGGAGCGGTTGCCGCTCAGCACCAGATGGCTGCCGTTGTCCACCGTGCAGCCGAGCGTCGAATCGAAGAAGGACCGGCAGCGCCCGCCCGCTTGCGGCGCGCTCTCATACAGAACGACCCGCCGGCCGGCGGCGGTCAGGCGGGTGGCGGCGGCAAGGCCGGCCAGACCGGCACCGACGATGTGGACCGTGTTCACAGCACCGCAGCCTAATGGGCTGGAGGATAGCCGAGCGCGCAGCGCATCGCCACCCAGGCGCATTCGCGTTTGCCCACGCGCACCCGTCCGTTCAGGTCGCGCCAGCCGCGCGCGCGCAGCCGGACCAGGACGCGGTGGTACAGCACCATCATGGCGACCGCCGCCCACAGGGAACCGCGCCGGCTGCAATCCACCGCCCG
>JAEZID010000536.1 GCA_023416195.1 Pseudomonadota bacterium
GCGTGCGCGCCCTCCGGCAGGTTGGCCAGGATCGGGTGCCGGTGGCGGACGTTCAGCTCGTTCCAGCCCATGTGCGGGATCTTCAGCGTGGCGTCGCCGGGTTCCAGCTTCACCACCTCGCCCTTGATCCAGCCGAGCCCTTCGGTAACGCCGAATTCGCGCCCGCGCTCGGCCATCAGCTGCATGCCGACGCAGATGCCCAGGAAGGGGCGGGCCTTCCGGTGCACCACCTCCTCCAGCGCGTCGAGCATGCCGGGAACCTCCGACAGGCCGCGCTTGCAGTCGGCGAAGGCGCCGACGCCCGGCAGCACCACGCGGTCGGCCTTGCGCACCGCGTCGGCGTCGGAGGTCACCAGAATCCGGGCGGAGGCGCCGGACTCCGCCGCCGCGCGCTCCAGGGCCTTGGCGGCGGAACGCAGGTTGCCGGAGCCGTAATCGATCAGCGCAACGGTTTCCATGATCTCGGAAAGCCTTGTTCTTAAGAGCCTTGGAGAGAGCCGCCCCTTACAGCGAACCGCCGAGCGTGCCCTTGGTGGACGGCACGGCGTCGCGCTTGCGCGGGTCGATCTCGATGGCGGCGCGCACCGCGCGGGCGAGCGCCTTGTAGCAGCTCTCCACGATGTGGTGGTTGTTCTCGCCGTACAGGCATTCGACGTGCAGCGTCACGCCGGCCGCCATGGCGAAGGCCTGGAACCATTCGCGGAACAGCTCGGTGTCCATGTCGCCGATCTTGTCACGGCTGAAGGACACCTTCCAGATCAGATAGGGCCGGTTGGAGAAGTCCAGCGCCACGCGGGTCAGCGTCTCGTCCATCGGCACATAGGCGCTGCCGTAGCGCTGGATGCCCTTGCGGTCGCCCAGAGCCTTCGCCACCGCCTGACCGATGGCGATGCCCGTGTCCTCGGTCGTGTGGTGGTAATCGATGTGCAGGTCGCCGTCCGCCAGGACCGTCAGGTCCATCAGGCTGTGCCGGGACAGCTGTTCCAGCATGTGGTCGAGGAAGCCGACGCCCGTCTTCACGTCATAGACGCCGGTGCCGTCCAGGTTCACGGCCACGCGGATGCGGGTTTCGGTGGTGTTCCGCTCGATCGAGGCGCGGCGGACGCCATTGGCAGGGCTCTGGTCCATGAAATCGGTATTTAGCAGGAAGCGCCCGCACGCGCCAGCGGCGCATCCCCGGATTTGTCTATGACCGGTCCGACGATTGCCGTACCTGCGTGTGCAGGCTATGGTTTTGTACACGCAAAACGCGCATAGCCCGGTATGACTCCCTCGCGACGCCTTTTCCCGGCCCTGGCGGCCGTCCTCCTGCTGGCCTCCTGCGCTTCCCTGGATGCGCCGTCCAGGCCGAAACCGTCCGCCCCGGTGGCGCGCGGCTCGACCGAACCGTTGCGTTTCGGAGAGTTGTCACTGGGCTCCATGCGCCGGGGCATGACCATCGGGCGCTACATCTGGGACATCGACTGCGCGCCGCCCTACGAGGATGTCTATTGGACCAGCGGGCGGAATCTGCACGAGAACTCCACCTTTGCGGAGCGTTTCGCCGAGGTGCTGACCGACGCCGGATTCGACGTTGCCGGCCGTCTCGGCGGCGCGATGGAAGCCGCCGCCGACCGCAAGCGGGCGCGCTACGTCGTCGCGGGCGACCTGCGCGACGTGCGGCTGGAACTGTGCAATCGCAAACATTGGCTGACCGGCAGTGGCAAGGGCATTTCGGGCACCGGCAACCTGCGCATCGACTGGTCGGTGTTCGACGCGGACGCGGGGCAGCTCGCCCACCGCGTCACCACCACCGGCATGGCCCGCAAGGAGGCCGGCGTGCCGCAAGGCAACGTGATGCTCATCGAGGAAGCCTTTTCCACGGCGGCGGAGGCGCTGGCCGCCGACCCCGGCTTCCGCGCGGTTCTGTCACGCGGCGGGGCGGTGGCGCCGGGCGGCCTTGCGTCAACCGCGTCAAGTTTCGCCCCAATTCCGGAAGGCGGTGCGTCAACCGGTCCCGCGCCGCTTTCACCGCCCCTGCGCGGCTCCCTGATCATTGCCTCTCCCGCCGTGGCGCGGGATCTCGCCGACGACCCCACCGCCCGCGCCTCGGCCGCGACCGTGCGCGTGGGGGAGGGCAGGGGCGTCGTCATCGGCGACGTTGACGGGCAATCGGTGATCCTGACCGCCGTGGCCGGTGTTGACGCAACTGTCAACATCCGCCCGGCGCAGGGTGTGACACTTGACGGTGTGGTCGTGGCGCGCGACGCGCCCAGCGGGCTGGCGCTGGTCCGTGTCCCGGCGCGCCTGACCGCCATGCCCGTGCGGTCCGGCAATCCGGCGGTCAGCGAGCCGGTCAGCGCCGTTCTCAAGGGCGGGGACGAGGCCGCGTCGGGCATCGTGGCCGCCCTGCGTCCGGACCCGCACACGGGCCTCGACCTCCTCCAGGCCGACCTGACCGGGCCGGATCCGGCGCTCGGCGACCCGCTGGTGGACGAGGCCGGCAACCTCCTCGGCCTCGCCGCCGCACCCCGGCCGCTCGGCGGCGTGTCGGCGCACGGGCTGGCCGCTTTCGTCCCGGTGGCGGAAGCCTTGACGCGCATGGAGGCGCGGTTGACGCAAGCGGCCGTCCAAAGGGCGAAGGGCGGACCCGACGTCAGGCTTGACGGGAACCGCCGTCCCCCCACATAGACCCGTGTCCCTGTGTGCCTATAAAGGCGTCTGCCTTTCGGTCGCGAGGGTTTTGCCCCTTTGAACACGGTCCCTATGACTTCCCACGATCCCATTCAGTGGCACGGCACCACCATCCTGTCGGTCCGCAAGAACGGCCAGGTGGTGATCGCCGGCGACGGGCAGGTGTCCGTCGGCCAGACGGTCATGAAATCGAACGCCCGCAAGGTGCGCTGGCTTGCCGGCGGCACCGTGATGGGGGGCTTCGCCGGCGCCACCGCCGACGCCCTGACCCTGTTCGAACGGCTCGAATCCAAGCTGGAGCAGCACCCCGGCCAGCTGACCCGCGCCTGCGTGGAGATGGCCAAGGACTGGCGCACCGACCGTTACCTGCGCCGCCTGGAAGCCATGATGGCCGTGGCCGACCGCGAGGTCAGCCTCATTCTGACCGGCAACGGCGACGTGCTGGAGCCGGAGGACGGGCTGATCGGCATCGGCTCCGGCGGGTCCTACGCGCTGTCGGCGGCCCGCGCGCTGGTCGATATCGAGGGCATGGACGCGGAGGCCATCGCGCGCAAGGCGATGAAGATCGCCGCCGGGATCTGCGTCTACACCAACGAAAACGTCACTCTTGAAAAGCTCTGACAGAGGGGCACACGTCATGACCGCCGCCTTCAGCCCCCGCGAGATCGTTTCCGAACTCGACCGCTACATTGTCGGCCAGCACGAGGCCAAGCGCGCGGTCGCCATCGCGCTGCGCAACCGCTGGCGCCGCCAGCAGCTTCCGGAGGGCCTGCGCGAGGAGGTTCTGCCGAAGAACATCCTGATGATCGGCCCGACCGGCGTCGGCAAGACCGAGATCGCGCGCCGTCTGGCGAAGCTTGCCCAGGCGCCCTTCCTGAAGATCGAGGCGACCAAGTTCACCGAGGTCGGCTACGTCGGCCGCGACGTGGAGCAGATCGTCCGCGACCTCGTCGAGGCGGCCATCGGCATGACCAAGGAGCGCCTGCGCAAGGAGGTTGCGGCCAAGGCCGAGCTGCGCGCCGAGGAGCGCGTCATCGACGCCCTGTGCGGCGACAACGCCAGCGCCGAGACGCGGCAGAAGTTCCGCAAGATGCTGCGCGAAGGCTCGCTGAACGACAAGGAGATCGAGGTTCAGGTTGCCGACACCGGCGCCGGCGCCCTGCCGACCTTCGACGTTCCCGGCATGCCGGGCGCCCAGATGGGCATGCTCAACCTGAACGACATCTTCGGCAAGGCCTTCGGCGGCCGCACCAAGGCCCGCCGCATGACCGTGGCCGAGAGCTACACCGTCCTGATGGCCGAGGAGTCGGACAAGCTCCTGGACCAGGAAAAGGTCGTTTCGGAAGCGATCCAATCGGTCGAGCAGAACGGCATCGTCTTCCTGGACGAGATCGACAAGATCTCCGCCCGTTCCGACTACAAGGGCGGCGCCGACGTCAGCCGCGAGGGCGTGCAACGCGACCTGCTGCCGCTGATCGAGGGCACGACGGTCAGCACCAAGCACGGCGCGGTCAAGACCGACCACATCCTGTTCATCGCGTCCGGCGCCTTCCACCTCGCCAAGCCGTCGGACCTGCTGCCGGAACTGCAAGGCCGCCTGCCGATCCGGGTGGAGCTGAAGGCCCTGACCCAGGACGACTTCAAGCGCATCCTGACCGAGCCGGAAGCCAGCCTCATCAAGCAGTACAAGGCCCTGATGAAGACCGAGGACGTGGATC
>JAEZID010000543.1 GCA_023416195.1 Pseudomonadota bacterium
CAACCGTCGCGCATGCGCTTGCACAGCGCGTCGGTCAGGGCCGTCTTGCCGGAACCGACCGGCCCGCCGATGCCCACGCGCAGGGGGCCGCCATGGCTTTTCGTGATGGGAGCGGTCATGAGCGGAACAGCCTCGTGTATTGGGTTTCGTGGATCATGGAGGTCCAATCGACGGCCATGGCGCGGCTGCCGAGATCGTCGAGCGGTGTCGCCAGCGCGGCCTCCGCCGCATGGTGCACCACGGAATCGAGCGCGGCCAGAGCCTTTTGCCCGTCCGTCTGGCCGAGCGGCACCAGCCGCACCCCGGCCGAGACGAGGTTCGCCGCGAAGGCGTGCAGGTAGGCGGCCAGCGCCGGCCCCTCCGGCACGCCGATCAGCGCGGAAGCCAGCGCCACGGCGACGGCGTAGGCCGGCGGGCGGGCGGTGTCCGTGATGACGCGGTCCCAGCACTCCAGTCCCTCCAGCGGCCATGCGGCGCGGACGGCGATCAGGAAGGCTTGCCCCTGCGCGCGGCTTTCCAGGGCGGTTTCGGAAGAGGCGCGCATCGCGTCGGCGCGTTCCAGCGCCCAGGCGAAGGCGGACTCGTCACCGGAGAGCACGGCGCGGTGCGTAGCGGCGAACAGCATGCCGTCCGTGCGGCCGGCGCCATGCCGCAGGATGCCGTCCAGCCAGCGGATCAGCGTGTCACGGTCGCGGACCAGCCCCTGTTCCACCGCCGCCTCGATGCCGTGGCTGTAGGAGAAGCCGCCGACCGGAAAGCTCGGCGACAGCCACGCGAGCAGTTTGGTGAGGTGGTCATGGGTAACCAGCCCCCTCCCCAACCCTCCCCCGCTCCGCGGGAGAGGGAGCTTGGTTCCCTCTCCCGCCGAAGGCGGGGGAGGGCTAGGGAAGGGGCCACCGCACTCAGTCATGGCTGTGTCCATGCCCGTGCGAATGCTCGTGCGAATGCCCATGCCCCGAATAGGCCCCGCCCTCCGGCGAGAACGGCGCGTGGATTGGCTCCACCGTCGCGCCGAGGCCGCGCAACATGTCCTCGATCACATGATCCCGCCGCAGCCGGATCGTCTCGCCGACGATCTGCACCGGCAGGTGCCGGTTGCCGAGGTGCCACGCGATGCGGGCGAACCTCTCCGCGCCTTCGCCGCAGCGGACCTCGATCAGTTCCTCATCGGCCGCGACGACGCGCAGGAACGAGCCGTCGCCCAGTTCCAGCCCGTCGCCGTCGTCCAGCGCCACAGCGCGCGGCAGATCGAGCAGGAACTCGTTGCCCGCGTCGTCGGCCATCATCATGCGGCGGCGATGGCGGTCGTCGAAGGCGAGCGTGACGGTGCCGCTCTCGCCCTCCTTCGGCCAGTGGCCTCGGGCGTGGACACGGGTGGCGCGGCGCTGGAGATCGGTCATGGATGAAGCCGTTCGAAGGGGGTGGGTCGGCCGAAGAAGCGCCCGGCGAGCGCGCCGACCGGTTCCGCCGCCCCCGTGGTGAAGAAGCGCGGGGCCGAGGACTCGCCTCGCGGCGCGTATTCGGGGTGCCGCTCCAGGTAATTGTCCAGGGATTTGGCGACCAGCGAGGGCTGGCACAGCACCTCCACGCCCGGCGGCAGGGCCTCGGCGAACAGATGCGCGACCAGGGGATAGTGCGTGCAGCCGAGGACCACGGCGTCGGGCGGCTCGCCGCCCAGCTGTTCAAGAAGGCACGCGACGTAGCCCCGGACCACCGGCGCGATGACGGCGTCCGGTGCGCCCCGCTCGATCAGGGGCACGAGGTCCGGGCAGGCCTGCTGCACCACCCGCACGTCGGGCGCGCGCTTGCCGATCTCGCGTGGGAAGGAACCGGAGGCCACCGTGGCCGGTGTGGCGAAGACACCGACGGTGCGCGGTTCCGGCAGCCAGTCGGCGGAGGGCCCCTCCTGCATCCAGGGCACGCGGGTTATGGCCTCGACCATCGGGACCAGCACGCCCAGCACGTTGCGGCCGGGGTAGGCGTGCGGCAGCCACGTCCGCTGCATCCGCCGCAGCGCCACCGCCGCCGCCGTGTTGCAGGCCAGCACGACCAGCCGGCAGTCCTGCGCGAACAGCCGCTCCACCCCCTGGACCGTCAGGCGGTAGATGTCCTCTTCGCCGCGCGGGCCGTAGGGGGCGGCGGCATGGTCGCCGAGATACACGAAGGGCCGGTCGGGGGCCGCCTCCACCAGCGCGCGCAGCACCGTCAGCCCGCCGTGCCCGGAATCGAAAACGCCGATCACAGAATCCAAACCTCAGAACAGGAAGTACCGTTGCGCCATGGGCAGCACGTCGGCCGGCTCGCAGGTCAGGAGTTGCCCATCGGCGCGCACCTCGTAGGTTTCCGGATCGACCTCGATGTGGGGTGTGGAATCGTTGTGAATCATCTGCTTCTTGCCGACTGCGCGCACGCCCTTCACCGCGATCAGCTCGCGCTGGAGGCCGAGGGTGCGGGCGTAGTCGCGCTCCAGCCCCGCCTGACTGAGGAAGGTCACCGAACTGGCTTGGAGCGAGCGCCCGTAGGCGCCGAACATCGGGCGGTAATGCACGGGCTGTGGCGTGGGGATGGAGGCGTTGGGATCGCCCATCAGCGCCGCCGCGATGGTGCCGCACTTCAGCACCATATCCGGCTTCACGCCGAAGAAGGCCGGCGACCAGACCACCAGATCGGCCAGCTTGCCGACCTCGACCGAGCCGACCGCGTGGGCGATGCCGTGCGACAGGGCCGGGTTGATCGTGTATTTGGAGATGTAGCGCTTGACGCGAAAATTATCGTTCTCCCCGCGCTCCTCGGCCAAGCGCCCGCGCTGCACCTTCATCTTGTGGGCGGTCTGCCAGGTGCGGATGACGACCTCGCCGACCCGGCCCATGGCCTGGCTGTCCGAACTCAGCATCGAGAAGACGCCGAGGTCGTGCAAAATGTCCTCCGCCGCGATGGTCTCGCGCCGGATGCGGCTTTCGGCGAAGGCCACATCCTCCGGGATGCGGGGCGACAGGTGGTGGCAGACCATGAGCATGTCCAAATGCTCGTCCACCGTGTTCACCGTGAAGGGCCGCGTGGGGTTGGTCGAGGACGGCAGCACGTTGGGCAGGCCCGCCACCTTGATGATGTCGGGCGCGTGGCCGCCGCCCGCCCCTTCGGTGTGGAAGGCGTGGATGTTGCGGCCCTTGAAGGCGGCGATGGTGTTCTCCACGAAGCCCGACTCGTTCAGCGTGTCGGTGTGGATCGCCACCTGGATATCCATTTCCTCCGCCACCGTCAGGCAGGTGTCGATGGCGGCGGGGGTGGTGCCCCAGTCCTCGTGCAGCTTCAGGCCGCAGACGCCGGCGGCGATCTGCTCGACCAGCGCGTCGGGGCGGCTGGCGTTGCCCTTGCCGAAAAAGCCCAGGTTGATCGGCAGCCCCTCGGCCGCCTGGAGCATGCGGGCGATGTGCCACGGCCCCGGCGTGCAGGTGGTGGCGGACGTGCCCGCCGCCGGGCCGGTGCCGCCGCCCAGCATGGTGGTGACGCCGCTGTAGAGCGCCTCGTCCACCTGTTGCGGGCAGATGAAGTGGATGTGGGCGTCGATGCCGCCGGCGGTGACAATCTTGCCCTCACCCGCGATCACCTCCGTCCCCGGACCGACGACGATGGTCACGCCCGGCTGCACGTCGGGGTTGCCCGCCTTGCCGATGGCGGCGATGCGCCCGTCCGTGATGCCGATGTCGGCCTTGACGATGCCCCAATGGTCGATGATCAGCGCGTTGGTGATGACCGTGTCCACGGCCCCGCCCTGGCGGGAGGTCTGGGCCTGCCCCATGCCGTCGCGGATCACCTTGCCGCCGCCGAACTTCACCTCCTCGCCGTAGACGGTGTGGTCGTGCTCGACCTCCACGATCAGGTCGGTGTCGGCCAGCCGGACCCGGTCGCCGACGGTCGGGCCGTAAAGGGCCGCGTATTCGGCCCGGTCGATGCGATGCGCCATGCCCCTGCCCTCCATCAGGCCCTTACAGGGCGCCGTTGACCTTGCTGTTGAAGCCGATGACCACCCGGTTGCCGCCATAGGCGACCAGCCGCACGCGGCGCGTCTGCCCCGGCTCGAAGCGCACCGCCGTGCCGCCGGGAATGTCCAGGCGGAAACCGCGCGCCTTGTCGCGGTCGAAGGTCAGCGCCTCGTTGGTTTCGAAGAAATGGTAGTGGGAGCCGACCTGAATCGGCCGGTCGCCTGCGTTGGCGACGTCCAGTTCCACCGTGTCGCGGCCGGCGTTCAGCTCGATCTCGCCGCTCGCGGGGAGAATTTCACCGGGTTTCATGCATCCCCCTTAGCGAATCGGCTGGTGGACGGTGACGAGCTTCGTGCCGTCCGGGAAGGTGGCTTCCACTTGGATCTCGTGGATCATCTCGGCCACGCCGTCCATCACCTGATCGCGGGTGACGACCGTGGCGCCGTCGCGCATCAGCTCGGCCACGGTGCGGCCGTCGCGCGCGCCCTCGACCACGAAATCGGTGATGAGCGCCACCGCCTCGGGGTGGTTCAGCTTCACGCCACGCTCAAGCCGGCGGCGCGCCACGACGGCGGCCATGGCGACGAGAAGCTTGTCCTTCTCGCGCGGTGTCAGGTTCATGGGGGGTATCTCTCCGCCTACCCGTTCGTTGAACGGATTATGCCACGTTGCTGCGGTGCGCCAATCGCGAATTGAGGGTCCGGCCTTACACCTCCCACAATCTCGGCAGGCGCTTCGGCAGTCCGGCCGCCGCCGAGCGCAGATGCGACCAGAGCGCCGCGTAGGTCCGGCGCACCGCCAGCGCCTCGCCGCCGAGGATGCGGACGACCAGCAGGCCGTCGAAGGCCGTGGCGCCGACGCGCACGCCCTCCATCGACTCCGCCACCTCGCGAATCCCCTCCAGATGCGCGCCCGCGTCCGGCGCCGCGTGCAGCAGCGTGGCGCAGGCGCCCGCCCCGCCGAAGCAGGCCGGGTGCGACAGGCTTTCCGCGATGTCGGCGTCCAGATGCAGCGCGTCGGCCCAGGCGAGGCGTCCGTCCTGCACCACTTCCCACGCGTCGCGGATCAGGCCGCGGCTGACCGTCTCGCCGAAGGCCGCGCGACCGAAGACCAGCATTTCCCCGGCGATCAGACGCGCATCCCCCTCCAACTCCAGGCGGGTCAGGCGGCGCAGGCGGGAGCCTTCGAAGACGATGGCCTCCTGCGGCATCCACTCCAGCCAGCCGCCGGCCTCGACGCTGACGCGCGTGTCGATGCGACAATCGGGACCCGCCGAGCGGTAAACCTTCTCGGCGGCTTGCGTGGTCACCAGGGCCGACGCTCCGGGGCCGGCGGAAAGCGCGATGTCCAGGCGGTCGCCGCCGACCATGCCGCCGGAGGTCGTCACCAGCACGGCCACCGGCAGATCCCCGGCCCTGGGGTCGGGCAGCAGCACCCGCAACGGGTCGTGGTGGTACAGCGTGGCCAGCCGCGTCGCGCCGTGGCGATGCTCGAACCGGACGGTCGCCGCCCCGTGGACGGCGACCTTCTTCACGTCGGGGTTCGAGCCGGCGTTCGAGCCGGCGTTCAAGTCGGCCTCAGGCACCGGCGACCATCCGTCCCTTGAGATCCTCGACCGCCAGCAGCACGCGCTCCGGCGTGGCGGGCGCGTCGAGGTGGACGGGGTGCCTGTGCCCGCCGACCGCCGCCACCGCGTCCTTCAGCGCCAGCCACGCCGAAATGCCGAGCATCAGCGGCGGCTCGCCGATGGCCTTGGAACGGAACACCGTGTCCTCCCGGTTCGGACGGGCGGTGTAGAGAGTCACGCGGAAGTCCTCCGGAAGAGTGCGCGAGGTCGGGATCTTGTAGGTGCTCGGCGCGTGGGTGCGCAAGCGCCCCTGCCCGTCCCACCACAGCTCCTCGCAGGTCACCCAGCCAAGGCCCTGGACAAAGGCGCCCTCCACCTGCCCCAGGTCGATGGCCGGGTTGATGGACCCGGAACAGTCGTGGAACACGTCGGCGCGCGGAAAGCGGTATTCGCCGGTCAGCGTGTCGATCAGCGCCTCCGTCACCGCGACTCCGCAGGAGAAGTAGAAGAACGGTCGCCCCTCGCACTTTTCGCGATCCCACCAGATCCTCGGCGTGGCGTAATGGCCGGTTGCGGACAGCGAGACGCGGTTCAGATAGGCCAGCTTCGCGACCTCCGGGAAGGTCATGGCGTGGTTGCCGGCGAAGACGGCGTTGTCGCGGAACTCCACCTTGTCCGGCGTGGTGTGGCAGTGCTCCGCCAGGAAGTCGGCCAGCCGCCCCTTGATCGCCCGCACCGCCAGCCGCACCGCCTGCCCGTTCAGGTCCGTGCCCGCCGAGGCCGCCGTGGGCGGGGCGTTCGGCACCTTGTCGGTGGCGCTGGCCGTGACCTTCACCCGGTCCAGGTCGATCTGGAATTCCTGGGCGGCGATCTGGGCCATCTTGGTGTGGATGCCCTGCCCCATCTCCGTGCCGCCGTGGTTCACCTGGACCGAACCGTCGGTGTAGACGTGCACCAGCGCCGCCGCCTGATTCAGATGCTTCACGGTGAAGGAGATGCCGAACTTCACCGGCGTCACGGCGAGGCCCTTCTTCAGCACCGCGTTCCTGGCGTTGAAGGCGTCGATCTCCGCCCGGCGGCGGCGGTAGTCGCTGTCCCGCTCGATCTGGTCGAACAGTTCGGCCAGGATCTCCGACTCATCCACCGGCATGCCGTAGGGGGTTAGGTCCCGCCCCGGCCCGCCGTACAGGTTGGCGCGCCGCACGTCCAGCGGGTCCCTGCCCAGGCTGCGGGCGATCTCGTCGATGACCTCCTCGATCGCGATGACACCCTGCGGCCCACCGAAGCCGCGAAAGGCGGTGTTGGAGACCGTGTGCGTCCTGCAGCGGTGGCCGGTGATCCGCGCGGCCGGCAGGTAATAGGCGTTGTCGGCGTGGAACATGGCGCGGTCCACGACGCCGTTGGACAGGTCCAGCGACATGCCGCAGCGGCCGGCCAAATCCATCTCCATGCCGTGGATGCGCCCGTCCTCGTCGAAACCGACGTCGTATTGCACATGGAAATCGTGGCGCTTGCCGGTCATCAGCATGTCGTCGTCGCGGTCCATGCGGAACTTGACCGGGCGCCGGGTGGCGTTCGCCAGCAGCGCGGCGATGCAGGCGATCTGCGCCGGCTGGCTTTCCTTCCCTCCGAAACCGCCGCCCATGCGCCGGCATTCCACGGCAATGCCGTGCATCGGGCGGCCGAGCACCTTGGCGACGGCGTGCTGCACCTCCGCCGGGTGCTGGGTGGAGGAATGGACGAGCAGGTCGCCGTCCTCCTTCGGGATCGCGTAGGCGATGTGGCTTTCCAGATAGAAATGATCCTGCCCGCCGACCTCCAGCGTGCCGCTCAGCCGCCGGGGCGCCGAGGCGAGCGCCCGCGCCGCGTCGCCGCGTCGGAAAGTCAGGCTTGGCGACACGAAGGATTCCGCCGCCATGGCGTCCCGCGCGGTCAGGACGGCCGGCAGATCTTCGTAAAAGACCTCGACCATCCGGGCCGCCGCGCGGGCCTGGATCAGGGTTTCGGCGGCCACCGCGACGACGGCCTGTCCGGCGTATTCGACCACATCCGGGGCCAGCACCGGATCCCCCGGCTGCACCGGGCCGATGTCGCCGTCGCCCGGCACGTCGTCGAAGGTTATCACCGCGTGCACGCCGGGCGCCTGTTTGGCCTTCGCCAGATCCATGCCCAGGATGCGCGCGTGCGCCCGGTCGGACAGCCGCAAGGCGACGTGCAGCGTGCCCGGCAGTTCCGGAATGTCGTCGGTGTAGGTGGCGGCGCCGGTGACGTGCTTGCGGGCACTCTCATGCTCGATGCCGAGATGCACGCCGCCGCTGATGGGTCGGATCCCAGGGGCGCTTCCGTCAGCCATGGGCGGCCTCTAGCGAGGACGCTTCGGCCCCGGTGGTGTGGAGATAGAAGCGCATCAGCAGGTTCTTCGCGACCAGAGCGCGGTAGCGGTCGCTCGCCCGCATGTCGGTGATCGGCTGAAAATCCCGGTCGAGGACGGGCATCGCCGGCGCGACCGGGTCGGCGGTCCAGGGCTGCCCCGCCAGCGCCGCTTCCAAAGCCGTCGCGCGGGCCGGGATCGCCGCGACCCCGCCGTAGCCGGTGCGCAGTTCCGCCACCCGGCTGGCCTCGTCCAGGGTCAACCGGAAGGCGGCGCAGACGGCGGAGATGTCCTGATCGCGCCGCTTCGATACTTTCCAGGTGGCGAATCGCTGGCCGTCCTGCGGGACCGGAATGCGGACGCGCTCGACGATCTCGCCGGGCTTCAGGTCGCTCTTGCGGTAGCCGTGATAGAAGCGGTCCAGCGGCACCTCCCGCCGTGTCCCTCCGTGGTTCAGCACCAGCGAGGCGCCAAGCGCCAGCAGCGCCGGCATGCTGTCCCCGATGGGCGAGCCGTTGGCGATGTTGCCGCCCAGCGTGCCGGAGTTGCGCACCTGCGCGGCCCCGATGCGGCTGACCAGTTCGGCCAGTTCCGGAATGCGCCGTTGCAGCACGGGCAGCAATTCCGTGTAGGTCACCGCCGCGCCGACCTCCAGCTGGCCGGCGGTCTCCTCGATCCGGTGCAGCTCCGCCACCTCGGCGAGGTGGATGAGGGTCGGCAGCCGGCGCCCCTGCTTGGTCACCCACAGCCCGACGTCCGTCGCCCCGGCCACCAGCGTGGCGTCGGGATGCGCCGCCGCGAGCTTCGCCAAGTCGTCGACGTTTCTCGGAGCGTGAAAGGTCTTTCCGCCACCGCTGACACTGACCGCCCCGTCCCGCCGCACCGAGTCCAGCAGCGCGACGATGCCCGCCTCGGCGCGGTCGAAGCGGTCCTCATTCCCCTCGGCGGTCATGGCGCGGGCCGCATCCAGGATCGGGCGGTAGCCGGTGCAGCGGCACAGGTTTCCGGCCAGCGCGTCGTGAATCGCCTCATCGTCCGGGGCACGGTCGTTGTGGTACAGCGCGAACAGCGCCATCGCGAAGCCCGGCGTGCAGAAGCCGCATTGCGAGCCGTGATTCACCACCATCGCCTTCTGCACCGGGTGAAGCTCGCCATCCTCCGACGCCAGATCCTCCACGGTCAGCAGCAGCTTCCCGTCGATCATCGGCAGGAACAGGATGCAGGCGTTGACCGCCTTGTAGCGAATTTTTCCGTCGGGCGTCAGCTCGCCCAGCACGACCGTGCAGGCGCCGCAATCGCCCTCGGCGCAGCCTTCCTTGGTGCCGGGACGGCCATGGGCGCGCAGCCATTGCAGCACGGTGGCGGTCGGATCGACGTCGCGCACCTCCACCACCCGTCCGCCGAGCACGAAACGCACGCAGCCCGTCATCGTCCCTCTCCCGGTTTTCTCTTATTGCGGGCGTTAGCGATCATTGTGCCGGAAAGCCTTCGGGGGCCGCAACGACGGGCGGGCGGCCTACCCCCAAAGGAAGGTTTAGCTTCCGGCGGCGAATTCCGTCTTGCGGGTGGCCCAGCCGGTCATCCGCCCCTCAACCGCCGCGAACAGGAAGTACATGACCACCCCCATGGCCGCGATGACGATCAGCCCCGCGAACACCAGCGGGATCTGGAAGCGCGAGGACGCCTGAAGCATCAGGTAGCCGATGCCCTCGTTCGACGCGACCGTCTCGGCGATCACCGACCCGACGAAGGCCAGCGTCACCGCCACCTTCAGCGACGCGAAGAAATACGGCAGAGAGCGCGGCAGCCCGACCTTCAGCAGGATGTCCAGCTTGCTGGCCCCCAGGGAACGCAGCACGTCCTCCAACTCCGGCTCCAGCGTGGCGAGGCCGGTGGCGACGTTCACCGCGATGGGAAAGAAGCTGATGGCGAAGGCGGTGATGATCGCCGGCACGGTGCCGATGCCGAACCACACGACCAGCACCGGCACGATGGCGACCTTCGGGATGGCGTTGAACCCGATCAGCACCGGATACAGACCGTGATAGACCAGCGGCGACGCCCCGACCGCCAGCCCCAGCAGCACGCCGCCGACCACCGCCAGCGCGAAGCCGATGACCGTCGTGAACAGCGTGTAGCTGGAATGCTGCCACAGCGGCCCGGCGAAGTCGGCCATGGTCCGGAACACCACGGTCGGGCGCGGCAGCACGAATTCCGGAATGGAGAAGGCGATGCAGGCGAACTCCCAGACCCCGAACAGGCCGAACACGACCAGCCAGGGCATCAGGGTCTGGATGGTTGGGCGCTTGCCGCTCATCGCACGGCCTCCCGAACGTTGCTGATCTCGTCGCGCAGCGCGTGGACGAGGCGCCCGAACTCCGGCGTGAAGGTGGTTTCCAGATTGCGGGGGCGCGGCAGATCGATCCTGTGCACCGACATCACCCGCCCCGGCCGCGCCGTCATCACATAGACCACGTCGGCCAGATAGACCGCCTCGCGCAGATCGTGGGTGACGAGGATGCCGGTGAAGCGGCGCTCCATCCACACGTCCTGGAGGACCGCCCACAGCTCCTCCCGCGTGAAGGCGTCCAGCGCGCCGAACGGCTCGTCCAGCATCAGCAGCTTCGGCCCGTGGATCAGCGCGCGGCAGAGCGAGACGCGCTGCTGCATGCCGCCGGACAGCTGCCAGGGGAACTTGTCCTCGACCCCGGCCAGCCCGACCGACGCCAGCAGCCGCCGGGCCTCCGCCTCGTACCCGGCGCGCTCGCGGCGCAGCCTGTGCCGGTGCGGCCGGACGATCTCCAGCGGCAGCATGAGGTTGCGCAGCGTCGTCCGCCACGGCAGCAGTGTCGGATTCTGGAACCCCATGCCGCAGATCTTCAACGGCCCGGCGACCTCCTGCCCATCCACGATGACGCCGCCGCGCGTCGGCGGCATCAGGCCGGTGACCAGCTTCATCAGGGTGGACTTCCCGCAGCCGGACGGACCGACCACGGCGGCGAACTGCCCCTGTTCGACCGTCAGGCTCAGCCCGTCCACCGCCAGCGTCCCGCCGCCGTAGCTCAGGCTGACGCGGTCCAGTTCCACGAAGGGATGCACGACAAATTCCTTCTGCTCGTGGCGGACGTAGGTTGGGTTGAGGCACAGCCGAAACCCAACGTCTTGGCACGGCGGCGCGTGTTGGGTTTCGCTCGCGCTCAAACCAACCTACAGGTTTGCAGCATCAGGGCAGCGTGCGCGCGGCGACCGGCGGCAGGTAGGCGTCGGTGTAGACGTCGGCCACCGTCACGTCCTTCGGGAAGGCGTAGGTCTCCTTCAGGATGTCGATGGCCTTCTGGAACCGCACCGGGTCCACGGTGGACAGGCCGTTCGCCTTGGCCTCCGGGCTCAGCATCAGCTCATCGAAGGCGAGGTTCATGCGGTCCAGCTCGATCCTGGCGTCGATCAGAGGGTCGCGCTTCTTCAGCGCGTCGATGGCGGCCTGCGGCTCCTTCACCGCGTCGATGTGCGCCTTCAGCGTCGCCTTGACGAAGCCGGCAACCGCCTTCGGGTTGGCCTCCGCGAACTTGCGCGAGGTGATCAGCGCGTTCGAATAGAGCGCCACCCCGGCGTCGCGGTAGCGCATCGTCACGATGTCGCCCTCCGGAATGCCGGCGGCCTTCAGCGAAAAGATGCCCGTGGTCAGGAAGCCGGTGATGGCGTCCACCTTCCCCTGCGCCAGCATGGTCTCGCGCAGCTGCGGCGTGACCGTCTGCCAGGCGACCTTGGCCGGATCGATTCCGGCCGCCTTGGCGAAGGCGGGGAAGATCTGGCGGGCGCTGTCGGTCTCGGGTGCCGCCAGCTTGCGGCCCTCCAGCTGCTTCGCGCTGGTGATGCCGGATTTCTTCGTGGCGATGGCGGCCAGCGGCGAGGCGTCGTACAGCACGGCGACCGCCACCAGATCGGCGCCCTTCTCCGCGACGAAGCGGATCATCGGGTTGACGTCGCCGAAGCCGATGTCGTAGGTCCCGGCCGCGATGCGCGGCGGCACGGCGCCGGAGCCTTCGCCCCGGTCGATGGTGACGTCCAGCCCCTCCGCCTTGTAATAGCCGCGCTCCAGCGCCAGCAGGAACGGTGCCTGCGGCCCCTGGAAGGCCCAGTCGAGCGTGACCTTCACCGGCGTGTCGGCCCGCGCCGGAACCGCCATCCAGAGGGCGGCGCCGGCCACCAGCGCGGCGGTCAGAATGGGGCGGACGTCCAGGCGCCGGGTCAGGGCCGAAATACGCGTCATGAAGGATGCTCCCGTGGTGAGCCGTTTCCTCCCCACGACAGCAAGCGGCGTACCAACCGCGGAGCGCCCGAAATTCGTACAGCCTCCGACCGCAAGGCCGCCCAATCGGTGGGCGCCGCAGCCGCGCATGAACAAAATTTGCGCACGAATAAAGATTAGGCAAAACGAAAGAAGCCCCTCCGGACGGGAGGGGCTTCTTCGGTGCCGGAACGGTCAGGCGAGGATTTCGGCGATGGCCTGCTTCTCGTCGGCTTCCTGCTCGAACCGGGCGAGTTCCATGCCCATGGCATCGCGGATGGACACCATGCCGACGGGGCGTTCGCGCTCCACCACGGGCAGGTGACGGAATCCGCCGTCGTGCATCATGTGCAGCGCGTGCACCACCGGCCGGTCGGGCGCGATGGTGGTCGGCTCCCGCGTCATCACCTGATCCACCCGCGTGCGGCCGGGGTCGAGTCCGCCGGCCAGCACACGGAACAGAGCGTCGCGTTCGGTGAAGATGCCGACCAGCCGGTCGTCCTCCACCACCATCAGCGAACCGATCTGGTATTCCCGCATCATGTGGGCGGCGGTGCGGACGGTGGCGTCGGTCGGCACGGTGATGACCCGCTGGTTACGGATGATCGCTCGAATGGGCCGGTTCGGCATATCGTCTCCTCCCCTGTTCGCGTTTGCGGCGAATTCTGAACGGAAACCGGATTGTGCGCGACACCGACTGTCGCGACAATACAACAAAAGTCATCATGCCTCGTCGGGAAAGCATCCGCTGCGCGCGGCGACGACGGCGACCTGGGTGCGGTTGCGCACGCCCAGCTTCTGCATGATGGCGCGGACATGGACCTTCACGGTCCCCTCCAGAACGCCCAGTTCGCGGGCGATCTCCTTGTTGGAATGCCCGGCCAGCAGCAGTTGGAACACGTCCCGCTGCCGGTCGGTCAGCCGGTCGAGAATCTGCCCCGTCGGCTTGGACGGCTCGGCCGTCACGTTGCCGGACAGCACCGCGCGCGGCAGCGGCAGGAAGGTTTCCCCCGTCAGGGCCAGCGAGATCGCATGCTCCAGCACCGCCGTCGAACTCGTCTTCAGAATATAGCCGCGGGCACCCAGCCGCACGCTGTCCACGATGTCCGCCACCTCGTCGGACCCCGAAATGACCAGAAGCGGACGCTCCCCCAACACCTCGACCATGCGGCGCACGCCTTCACGGCCGCTGCGGTCGCCGAGATTGAGGTCGAACAACACCAACGTCAGATCCGGCGTGCGCTGAACCACGGCCATCGCCTCGTCCAGCGACCCCGCCTCCAGCACCTGCGCGTCGGGGTGGATTTCGCCCACCGACAGGGCAAAGCCATGCCGCACAAGGGGATGGTCGTCGACCACCAGAAACTTCTGCGCCCTGGCCGCCGGGGCACGCTCCTTGCCGCGCGTTTGCAGCTGAACTTCCATCGTTTCGCTACCTCGTCATGCGGTCGATGTCCAAAGGCGCCGCAGACGCGGCCCCGCTTCGGCTCGACTTCCTTGTTCGGCGGAAAGGTATGTTCCTTACAGATATGGACCATGAAGGCCCAGCTTAGTATGGAATTCCATCCAATTCGAACATGACGCACCCTGCTTCATCCAAGCATCTTGCGCCACTTCCTGTACACCCGTATAAATCATTGGGACATCAAGCGTAAAGCATGCTTTTTCAGAACAAAAAGTGCAGTTTTTTTCCTTTTTCCCATACGAAAAAGGATAGTGAGGACTAAACGGCGCGCCGTTCGTCATGGAAGCGCCGCGGAGGAGGTTCGATGAAGACTTGGAACGTCATGCTCGTGGACCACGACCGGCTGTTCTCGGCGGCGCTGGGGACGCTCATTAGTGGTGGGCCGTTCCGTGTGTGCCATCACGCTGCGAACGTGGACGACGCGCAAGCCGCCATCGCTCAGGGAGCCGACCCCGAACTGGTCGTCGTGGCGCTTCAGGAAGGCACGGCGGACGACACGGGCGGGGTCAAGCGCCTGCGCGGCGCGACCGGCGCGCGCATCGTGGTGCTGGCCGACACCATCGCCGACCGCACCCTGTCGATGTCGCTGAAGGCGGGCGCCGACGCCTATCTGAACAAGTCCATGTCCAGCGAATCCCTGTTGCGCGCCCTGCAACTGGTCATGCTGGGCGAGGTGGTTTACCCCACCCATGTGGCGAGCCTGCTGATCGCCAACGTGAACGAGCGCCCCACCCCCGCCCGCGCGCAGCCGGCCAACAACGAGCTGTCGAAGCGGGAGGTGCAGATCCTCCGCTGCCTGCTCGCCGGCCAGTCCAACAAGGCGATCGCGCGCAACCTGCACATCACGGAATCGACCGTGAAGATGCACTTCAAGAACGTGATGCGGAAGATCAACGCCCAGAACCGCACCCAGGCGGCGGTCTGGGCCATCCAGAACGGCCTGTCACCGCTGGTTTCGGCCTGAAGCGGATTTTGATCCGCTTTGGACCGCGACGGCGGTCCCGGCCGCACGTGCGGCCGAAGCCCGGCCGGCACATGAGGCCATATGAATCTAAAGCGAATGCAAATTCGCTTTAAAGACGGGAAAGGCCCCCTCCCGGACCAAGCGGGAGAGGGCCTTCCCGTCCGTCACGTCAGGCCGGTTACGCGGTCAGCTTCAGGGGGACGAAGCTCTCGCTGCCCTGACGGTTGACCAGCAGCAGCACGGCCTTGCGTCCGGCCTTCTCGGCCGCCGCGACGCTCTTCGACACCTCGGACGGAGAGGTCACGGCGTGGTCGCCGACGCGGACGATCACGTCGCCCGGCCGCAGGGCGACGTCGCCCGCCTTGGGCGAGAGGCCCGTCACCACCACGCCCTTCACGTCGTCGCCGAGCCCAAGGCGGCTGCGCGTCGTGCCGTCCAGCGGGGCGAGCTTCAGGCCCTTCACCGCGTCGGCGGCGGACTTGGTCGCCGGGCCGTCCCCGGCCGACGCGACCTGCTGTTCGTCGGGCAGGCGATCGATGGCCGCCGCGACGGTCATCTCCTTGCCGCTGCGCAGGACGGTCATCTCCGCCTTGTCGCCGGCCTTGGTGTCGGCCACGCGGCGGGTCACGTCGCGGATGCTGTCCACCGGCTTGCCGTTGTAGGCCAGGATCACGTCGCCCTGGCGCAGGCCGGCCTTGGCGGCGGGGCTGCCCTCGGTCACCTCGGCGACCAGCGCGCCCTTGGGCTGGTCGAGGCCGACGCCCTCGGCGATCTCCGGCGAGACCTCCTGGACCTTCACGCCGAGCCAGCCGCGCTCGACATGGCCGCTCTCCTTCAGCTGCGCCACGACCTGCTTGGCGAGGTTCGACGGGATGGCGAAGCCGATGCCGACCGATCCGCCGTTCGGCGAATAGATGGCGGTGTTGATGCCGATCACCCGCCCGTCCATGGCGAAGGTCGGCCCGCCCGAGTTGCCCCGGTTGATGGCGGCGTCGAGCTGGAGAAAGTCGTCGTACGGCCCGCTGTGGATGTCGCGCCCGCGCGCCGAGACGATGCCCTTCGTCACCGTGCCGCCGAGGCCGAACGGGTTGCCGACCGCCATGACCCAGTCGCCGACGCGCGCGGCGTCGCTGTCGCCCCAATCCAGATGCGGCAGGGGCTTGTCGGACTTGACCTTCAGCAGGGCGATGTCGGTCTTGGCGTCGCGGCCGACCAGCGTGGCGGGCAGCGCGGAGCCGTCCTGAAGCGTGACGGTGATGTCCTTGGCGCCGTCGATGACGTGGTTGTTGGTCACGACATGGCCCGCAGCGTCGATGATGAAGCCGGAGCCGAGCGCGCCCATCCCGCCGCGCGGCTGCGCCTGGGGTTCGGCCCCCTGGCCGAACTGGTCCTGGAACTGGCGGAAGAACTCCTCGAAGGGGGAACCCTGCGGGAAGGCCGGCAGGCGCGGGTTGCCGCGTTCGGCCTTGGCCTCCTGGGTCGTGGAGATGTTGACGACGGCGGGCGTGACCCGGTCCACGAGGTCGGCGAAGCTGACCGGCGCCTCCTGGGTGATCGTGGCCGCGGCCGTGGCCGGGGCCGTGTTGGCGATCAGGAACGGCCCCGTCAGCACCGTCGTGCCGAGCAGCAGGGCCGCCACCGTCCGGCGCAGCCGGCGCGGGGCGCGGGCGGTGATGGGGGTGTGGGTCATCGGAAAGTCTCCGTGGCTGGGTTTCATCGCTTGATCCCAAAGCTAGGGACGCCCACCCCACGGATGCCTTGCGGCCGGATTAAAAGATTTTCAGGTACGCGAACCTCACGCCATCTCCAATTCCGCCGGGACGATGCGCGGAAAGCGCAGGGTGAAGGTCGTTCCCCGGCCCGGCACGCTGATCATGTCGATGCGGCCCTTCAGCGTGCGGGTGGCGATGTTGTAGACGATGTTCAGCCCCAGCCCGCTGCCCCCCGAACCCCGGTTGGTGGTGAAGAACGGCTCGAAGACCTTGCCGTGCAGGTCCGGCGGAATGCCGCGCCCGTCGTCGGAATAGACCAGCTCCACCTCGTCCTCGCCGACGGGCGTGACCGCCACCCGCAGGGTCCCATGCTGCTCCGGCGCGTAGCCGTGGGTGATGGAGTTCATCACGAAGTTGGTCAGCACCTGGCTGAGCGCCCCGGGATAGCCGTCGACGATCAAATCCTCGGGACACGTCACCTCCACCCGATGCGCGGCGCGCTTGATGCGCACGCCCAGGCTGCGCAGCACCTCGTGGATGTAGCCGTTCAGGTCGAAGGCGCGGCGCTCCCCGCTGGCCTGATCAACGGCGATCTGCTTGAAGCTCTGGATCAGTTCGGCCGCGCGTTCGATGTTCAGCAGCATCAGCTGCGTCGCCTCGCTGGCCGTGTCGATGAAGTCGGCGAAATCGTGCTTGCGCAGCTGCCCCGCCTCGAAGTCCCGGCGGATCAGCCGCGTCCGCTCGGCCAGCAGCGAGGCGCCGGTCAGCGCGATCCCCACCGGCGTGTTGACCTCGTGCGCCACCCCCGCCACCAGGGAGCCCAGCGCCGCCATCTTCTCCGACTGGATCAGATGGGCCTGCGCCTCCTTCAGCTCGCGCAGGGCCTGTTCGGCCTCCTCGCGGGCGGCGTGCGCCTGCTCCTCGGCGCGGACGCGCTCGGTCACGTCGGTGTGCGAACCGACGAGGCGGAAGGCCCGCCCGTCCGCGCCCATCACCCGGATCGTGCGGGTGTAGAGATAGACGAGATGCCCGGCCTTGTGCCGGAACCGCTGGATCATCTGGCATTCCTCGATCACCCCGGCGGCGAAGTCGGCCACCATGGCGAGCGAGGCCTTGCGGTCCTCGGGCAGGATCAGCTCCGACCAGCGCTCGATGGTGTTGACCAACTCGTCCTCGCCGTAGCCGAGCAGCCCCCACCATTGCGGCGAGAACCACAGCTCGTCGGTGCGCAGGTCCCACTGCGAGATGCCTTCCCGCGCGGCGCGGATCGCCAGCTCGAACAGCTCGCGGCTGGCGGCCAGCTCGCGCTCCGCCTGACGGCGTTCGGTGACGTCGGTGTAGGTGATGACGACGCCGCCGTCGGGCAGGGGCTGGGTGTGGCTTTCGATGATGAGGCCGTCCGGGCGCACGCGCTCCTGCCGCCGGTCCCCGGCGTCGGCCCCGACCGCCGCCAGACGGGCGGAGACCAAAGCCTCCACGTCGCCCTTGCCGTAGCCGCCGCGCTCGGCGATGTGGCGCACGATCTCCTCGAAGGGGCGGCTGAAGCGAGGAAAGCTGGGATCGACGCCCAGCAGCTCCAGCGCCCGCCGGTTCCACGCCATCAGCGTGAGGTCGGAATCGAAGGCCATGACGCCCTGGCTCAGCCCCTCCAGCACGGCGCTGGCCTGGGTCCACTGCGCCTCCAGCCGCTCCTCGGCGCGCTTGCGGGCGGTGATGTCGTTGATGCAGGTGAGGATGGCGTCCTCGCCCTGATAGCGGAACGTCCGCACCGACAGCATCACCCACAGCTCGCGCCCGTCGAGCGTGCGCATGCGCGTCTCAAAAGCGTCGATGCGCCCGCCGCCGCTCCGAAGCGCCGTCACCATCCGCTCCCGCTCGACCGAGTCGGCGTAGACGTCGGCGGCGCGCACCCGGCCGATCCCGTCCTCGATCCGCAACCCGAACAGTTCCCCCGCCGGCTGGTTGCCGGCCAGGGCCAGCCCGTCCGACACGCGCGTGACCACCATCGGGAAGGAGATGGCCTGCATGATCGCCCGCTGCGCCTCGTCGGACCGGGCGCGGTCGGTCACGTCGGTGTAGACGCGCAGAAACCCGCCGCCCGGCAACGGCGTGTGCCGCACGTCCAGGATCGACCCGTCGGCGCGGATCAGACGGTAGGCGAAGGGCTCGCCGCGATGGCTCAGCGCAACCCGCTCCGCGACGATGGCCTCGATGTCGCCGGGACCGTGATCGCCCCGCTCGACGGTGAAGCGGACCAGTTCGGCGAAGGGCCGGCCGGGCACGACCAGATCCGGCGGCAGGTCGAACATCTCCACATAGCGGCGGTTCCACACCACCAGCCGCATGTCGGCGTCGAAGGCGCTGACCGCGTCGGACATGGCGCCGAACACGGTTTCGAACACCGCCCGCCGGTCGGACAGCCCCCGCCCCGCCTCGGCCAGGGTGACGATGACTCCGCCGTCCTCGCCCTCGCCCGGCACCAGGGTAAGACGGCGCCCGCCCCGGCCCTCGATCACGGCCGGCTCGCCGGCCAGAAGGGTTTCCGCCACATCGTCCAGCGGCCCATCGACAGAGGCGCGAAAGGCGGCGTTCGCCCAGACCAGACGTCCTTCGGCGTCCAAGCGTGCCAGTCCGGCACCCGCCATGTGCGCGCCCTCCCCAAGCGGTTCCACCGGGTATACTTACGATAGAGACACCCCGAACGGATTTCGCGGACGATACACGAATTCGGCCGGCGCACCCAACACTTGACGCATTCCGGGCAACGCGCTGTTACACCGTGCGTCGCGCGGTCCCCGCCGGGCGGGACGCACCGGAGAAGGTACCCACATGGCCGATTACGCCGCCTACGGCGGCCTGTTCCTGACCGCGTTCCTGGCGGCGACCATCTTTCCGGCGCAGTCGGAACTGCTGCTGGCGGGCATGCACGCGTCCGGCGCCTACAATCATTGGGCCCTGCTGGCCGTCGCCACCGCCGGCAACGTGCTGGGCTCCACGGCCAACTGGGCGCTCGGGCGTTATCTGATGCATTTCCAGGACCGGCGCTGGTTCCCGATCAAGCCGGCCATGGTGGATCGCGCCACCGGCTGGTACCGGCGGTTCGGGGTGTGGTCCCTGCTGCTCGCCTGGGTGCCGGTGATCGGCGACCCGCTGACCCTGGTCGCCGGAATCCTGCGGGTGGATCTGTGGCTGTTCCTGCTGCTGGTCACGGTGGGCAAGGCGGCCCGCTACGCCGCGCTGGTCCTTGTGGTGTAAGGCACCTACATTACTTCAATCGTCCAGACGCGGAGACTCCGCATGAGCGTCCCGAACGGCACCGCCTCCGGCATCTCGTCCCCTCCGTCCCCGGCCATGTCCCCGCTGCGCCGCCGGCTGTGGATGGCGCTGGGCTACGCGGCGGTCGGGCTCGGCATCGCCGGGACGGTTCTGCCGCTTCTGCCGACCACGCCGTTCCTGCTGCTCGCCGCCGGGGCCTTCGCCAAGGGCAGCCCGGCGCTCCGTGACCGCCTCTACAACGACCCGCGCTTCGGTCCTTTGCTGCGGGACTGGCATGCGGAGGGCGCAATCCCCCGCCGCGCCAAGATCGCCGCGCTGACCGGCCTGACGGCCAGCTGGATCCTGCTCTACGCCACCATGGACCGGCCTTTCGTGGTGACCGTCGCGGGCGTTTCGATGGCCCTGGTGGCGCTCTACATCGTCACGCGGCCCTCTCCATCCAGGGCCTCATCCGAAGCCGCCCTGCAAAACGAAGCTTGAGCCGAAAGCCAAGGCAAAGTATGACCTTCGCGCGAAAGCCGGGCGGTCAGTCAGTCACGGCGCAGAAAAGCCCGTATATTACCCGAGGCTTTTCAAAATCCTGTCACCTATTGATCGAGGTCAAGGGGTGGCCGGGTCGCGCCCCCTATCTTCCGCTCTGCGAACCCATCCGGAGCCCAGGCACGTCCCATGCCCGACGGAAGCGTAGTCAAGCCGGCCAAGATCCCGCTGTACGAAGACCACAAGACCATTCACCCGAAGGCCGTCTCCGGACGGTTCCGGCGGGTGAAGACCATAGCCATCTGGGTCCTGCTGGCGATCTTCTTCATCGCCCCCTGGATCCGGTGGGAGCGCGGCCCCGACGCGCCGGCACAGGCGGTCCTGTTCGACCTGACGACCCCGCGCTTCTTCCTCTTCTGGGTCGAGATCTGGCCGCAGGAAATCTACTATCTGACCGGCCTGCTGATCGTCGCGGCGCTGGGCCTGTTCCTGGCGACGGCGCTGGCCGGGCGCGTGTGGTGCGGCTACGCCTGCCCGCACACGGTCTGGACCGACCTGTTCATCTTCATCGAGCATTTCTTCGAAGGCGACCGGGCGGAGCGCATCCGCCTCGAAAAGGCGCCCTGGACCACGAAGAAGATCCTGCGCAAGACCGGCAAGCACGCCGGCTGGCTGGCGCTCAGCCTCGTCACCGGCTTCGGCTTCGTCGCCTACTTCACCGACGCGCCGCAGCTCGCGATCGATCTGGCGACCTTCAACGCCTCCTACGAGGCCTTTGCCTTCTTCGCCATCTTCGTCGGCATGACCTACATCATGGCCGGCTGGACGCGCGAGCAGATGTGCTACTACATGTGCCCGTGGCCGCGCATCCAGACCGCCATGCTGGACGAGCACAGCCTCGTCGTCACCTACCAGGCCGACCGTGGCGACGCCCGCGGCCCGAAGCGCAAGTCCCAGACCTGGGACGAGCGCAAGGCGCTGGGCTTCGGCGACTGCATCGACTGCGGCCAGTGCGTGCAGGTCTGCCCGGCCGGCATCGACGTGCGCACCGGCTCGCAGGCCGACTGCATCAACTGCGGCCTGTGCGTGGACGCCTGCGACAACATCATGATCGCGCAGGGGCTGCCGACCGGCCTCATCAAGTACGACACGCTGGCCGGCCAGGAAATCCGCGCCGAGGGCAAGCCGTACGTGTGGCGCCTGATCCGCCCGCGCACGATCATCTACAGCCTGATGATGCTGGTGATTTCCGGCGCCATGGCCTGGAGCTTCGCGCTCCGCCCGAGCCTTGATATCTCCGTCCAGCGCGACCGCGCGCCGCTGTTCGTCACCCTGTCGGACGGCAGCATCCGCAACGCGTACACCTTCAAGGTCTCCAACAAGACCCGCCAGAACCGCTCCTACACCCTGACCGCCACCGGCATCGACGGCGCGGAGGTCAAGGTGGCCGGCGAGGACGAGGCTGAATCGAAGGACCACGCCAGCCACATTTCGGCCGCGCCGGACAGCGTAGCGACCTACCGGGTGTACGTCACCGTGCCGCGCGCGTCGGTCACGTCCAACTCGACCCCGGTGACCTTCCTGCTGACCGACACCGCCAACGCCGACAAGGACACGTACAAGTCCGTGTTCCTCGGCCCGGCAAACTGACGGGAACTCCCTCTCCCCTTCAGGGGGGGAGGGAGCAAAGGACCGCTCATGACCAGCACAGGCAAGGACCGCCCTCTGCGCATCGGCATCGTCACGGTGTCCGACCGGGCCAGCCGGGGCATCTACGAGGACAAGGGCGGTCCGGCCATCCGGGCGGAGCTGGAGCGCATCGTCACCTCCCCCTGGGAACCGGTGGTCCGCGTCATCCCCGACGATCTCGACGGCATCGCCGCGACCCTGGCCGAACTGGCGGACGTCGAGGCGTGCGACCTGATCGTCACCACCGGCGGCACCGGCCCCGCCCCGCGCGACGTCACGCCCGAAGCGACCGAACGGGTCTGCCAGAAGATGATGCCCGGCTTTGGCGAGCTGATGCGCACCGTCAGCCTGACGGTGGTGCCGACCGCCATCCTGTCCCGGCAGACGGCGGGCATCCGCGGCACCAGCCTGATCGTCAACCTGCCGGGCAAGCCTTCGGCCATTCACGATTGTTTGATGGCCGTGTTCCCGGCCGTTCCCTACTGCCTCGACCTGATCGGCGGGGCGTGGATCGACACCGATCCCACGGTTTGCAAGGCGTTCCGGCCGAAGTCCTAGACGGCAGGGCTATACCTCTTTCCCCCGCGCGCAAAAGGAGACCATACGCATGGTCAGGTGTGCGTTGCGGGAACCGATGCTCACCTTGTTCGTTCGTTGGGGCAGCGTTCGTTGGGGCAGCGTTCGTTGCGGACGGGGGTCCCGGACCAGGATGAGCGGACCAGGGTGAGCCAGCCATGCTCTTCGATTTCGAGCCTTCGGGCATCAACGACACCTATCTGCGCCTGACCCGGCGCGGAGTTTCATGCATCGTCGCACCGGCCGGCGCGTGGAACGGCTTGCTGCGGGTCAACTACATCGTCGCCGGCACGCCGGGCGGCTCCGACCCGCACATGGTCTTCCGTTGCCTCGACATCGGCTGGGACGACGGCCGCTTCTGCTGGAAGGGTCGCGCGGCGCCCGTCATGACCACCTCCGCCATGGTGGAAATCCTGCTGGAACGCGGGCTGGTCACCGACGGCGAGGCGGAGCGGCTCCTGTTCGGCATCAACACCCCGGCCACCGGGGCGTCGTCGGACGAGGCCCTGATGATGCGGGCCATGCTGATCGGCTGCACCTTCACGCCCCTCTACGACGACCGTCCGTTGAATTCCGGTCCGCCGACGGTTGCCGGCTTCGCCCTGCGCACCCTGGCGGATCCCGGCGCCTTCGTGCTGGAAGCCCGCGACGGCGTGCCGGTCCTGGACAGCGCCGCCCGCGACGCGCTCAAGCGGGCCGTCGCCACCCCATAGCCAAAAAAAAATCGTTCTCGCTTCGTTTCAATTTTCGCGCTACAGTTTTTTATCGATACCCGCAGTCCATGCATAATGCCAGCCCTCTCCCGCTCCCGCCGGGGGAGGGTTTTTCATAAGCTCATGTGCGTTCGAATCGTCGTGCACCACCTGCACAATGGATGCGCACGGACAAACGCGAACAAGCCCATGATCCAGAACGCTTTTTCGCCATTTTTACCCATTGTGCAGTTTTACCGATCCGCACAAGCTGCACAACGCTGCACAATTGCGATGCATATTGGTGCACAATGGCGATGCACATGCCGCAGATTGACGCGGATCAAGGTGCCGGCTTAGCTCGTCCCTCAGGGTTGAGTTGGGACCGATCCCCTCGCCGTCAACGGGACCGCCGGACACGATCATGACTTTCCGCCTTTCGCATTGGCCCCTGCGCCGTCAGGTTCTCGCCGCCCTCTCCGTCGCCATCCTCTCCCTCGCCGCCCTGTCGGCCGCCGTGGTCTATGACCGCGCGCGGGAGATGACGGCGATCTCGAACCTGCGCACGCTGGTCGATGCCACCACGGCGATCGGCGCCCTGTCCCACGAACTCCAGAAGGAGCGCGGCGCCACCGCCCTCTTCCTCGGCAGCGCGGGCAAGCAGTTCCGGGCCGAACTGGGCACCCAGCGCCGCGCCTCGGACGAGACGCGTGTGGCGCTGACCGCCGCCCTGGCCCCCTTGCGCGGGCAGGCGGCCTTCAAGACGTTCCTCGACCGCCTCGCCGACGCCGAAATCCAATTGGCCGGGCTCGACGGGCGGCGCACCGAGGTGGATGGGCTGACCGCCAAGCCGGCGGAGGTGATCGGCCACTACACCCGCATCATCGGCGGGCTGCTCGACTCGACCTATGAAATCGCCCGCCTGACCGGCGACGCGGACCTCAAGAATCTTGTGACCGCCTACGGCGTCTTCATGCAGGGCAAGGAGCGCGCCGGACTGGAGCGGGCGACCGGTTCCGCCGGCTTCGCCGCCGGGCGTTTCGATCCGGCCCTGTTCCAGCGCTTCGTCGGCCTGGGCTCGGCCCAGGACACCTTCTTCAGCGTGTTCCGGGGCATCGCGCCGGCCGACACCGTCGCCGCTCTGGACCAGCGCGTGGAGGGCCGCGCCCGCGAGGAGGTTCAGGCGATGCGGCAGATCGCGCTGACCGCCGGGGCCGGCGGCGACCTGAAGGGCGCCGAGGCCAGCGTCTGGTTCGGCAAGGCGACCGAACGGATCGACCAGATGAAGACGGTCGAGGACGATCTCGCCAAAAGCCTGCGCATCATGGCGAACGACAAGGGCGAGGCGGCGCGGCTGACCTTCGCCGTCGTGCTGGCGGTGGCCCTCGGCGGCTCCGCGCTGGCCCTGTTCGTGGGCCTGACCATCGTCCGGTCGATCACCCGCGCCGTCGCCGGCCTGACCCACGCCACCGAGCGCATCGCCGCCGGCGAGGTGGGCATGACCATCCCCGGCGAGGAGCGCGGGGACGAGGTCGGCGCGCTGGCCCGCGCGATCCACGAGATTCGGACGGCCGGCGTCTCGGCCATGCGGATCAAGACCGCGCTCGACACCGTCTCGGCCAACGCCATGATGGCGGACACCGACGGCCGGATCATCTACCTGAACCGGGCGGTGCAGGACATGTTCCGCCGGGCGGAGGAGGACATCCGCCGCCCCATCCCGACCTTCAAGGCCGACGCCCTGGCCGGCGCCAGCGTCGATTCCTTCCGCGACCCGTCGATCGACACCGCCCTGCTGGCCGGCCTGACCGGATCGCACGCCGCACGCCTCGCCATCGGCACGCGCCGCTTCGACATCGTCGCCACCCCGGTGATCGACGAGGAGGGCACCCGCCACGGCACGGTCATCGAATGGCGCGACGTCACCCAGGAACTCGCCATCCAGGAGGAGGTCGCGACCATGGTCCGCGCCGCCTCGGAGGGCGATTTCGCCCAGCGCGTGCCGCTGGCCGGCAAGGACGGCTTCATGCTGGACCTCGCCCGCCGCATGAACGAACTGGCGGAAACCTCGGGGCGCTCGCTCCAGGACGTGGTGGACTTCCTGTCGGCGCTGGCCGGCGGCAACCTCGCCAAGCGCATCCAGGGCGACCACCGGGGCATGTTCGGCCAGATCAAGGACGACGCCAACCGGACGGCCGAACGGCTGGGCGACATCGTGGCCCGCATCGTCGGCGCCGCCGACACCATCGGCACGGCGTCGGCGGAGATTTCCGCCGGCTCCTCCGACCTCGCCGACCGGACGGAGCAGCAGGCATCCGCCCTGGAGGAGACCGCCGCCGCCATGGAGGAGCTGGCCGCCACCGTCCGCTCCAACGCCGAGAACGCCCAGCGCGCCAACGGCATGGCGACCGACGCGCAGCGCGCGGCCGAGGGTGGCGGCGGCATCGCCGACACCGCCGTGGAGGCCATGCACCGCATCGCCGACGCCAGCCGCAAGATCACCGACATCATCGGCGTGATCGACGAGATCGCCTTCCAGACCAACCTGCTGGCCCTCAACGCCGCCGTCGAGGCCGCCCGCGCGGGCGATGCCGGCCG